>NZ_JACBXH010000002.1:0-223308 GCF_041381355.1 Pseudomonas sp. LM13 | reverse complement strand
TGAGGCCTGATGACCGATTACGGCGTTCACTGCGCCAGCCACACGCGAAAAGCCGATATCCGTCACATTAGCGACGGACGGCAGCACCGTGATGCAGGACGTCCGGCGCCATGCTAGATCCAGCCCAGCCAGCGCAGCAGGAACAGTCCGAGGTTGATGCTCAGGGCCGCCATCAACGTGGTGATGACGATGATGGCCGCCGCCAGCTGATGATTGGAATTGACCGCGCGCGCCATGACGAAGCTCGCGGCAGCGGTCGGGCTGGCGAAATAGAGAAACAGAATGCCCAGCTCGGCCCCGCGAAAGCCGAAGGCCCAGGCGCCGAGTGTCGCGACCGCCGGCAGCCAGACCATCTTCATCAGGCTCGAACTCAGCGCGCTGCCGCTGCTCTGGCGTAACACGTCCAGGGTCAGCGTCGCGCCGATGCAGATCAACGCAAGAGGAAGCGTCATCTGCGCGAAGTATTGCCCGGACGTCATCAGCCAGCCCGGCAACGCGACCTGCCAGTAGGCGAACGGTACCGCGGCCAGGACACCTATGATCAGGGGATTACGCAGGATGCTGAGCAGGATGTCCCTTGCTCCGACCCGCCCGCCCGGACTGTAGATGGCCAGCACCACCGCCGACAGGCTGTTGTAGACGAGGATCACCACTCCGGCCAGCACGCCGCCGAGGGACAGCCCGTAGTCACCGTACAGGCTGCTGGCTAGCGCGAGCCCGACGATTCCATTGTTACCGCGGAACGCGCCCTGCACGTATACACCCCGGTCGGCTGCCGGGCAGCGCCAGAGGGCCCAGCTCCAGGCCAGGCCGAAGGTGACGATCGTGGCCCCGACGAAATAGAGCAGCAGCGCCGGCTGCAGCGCCGCGCTCAGATCGGCCTTGAGAATCGAGATGAACAGCAGCGTCGGCATGGTGCCCCTGAACACCAGTGCCGAGGCGGTATGCACGAAAGCTGCGTCGATCCAGCCCAGGCGATTGAGCGCAACGCCGAGAAAGAGCATCGCGAACACCGGAGCGGTGACGCTCAGGGTCTGCAGAATGAGGGGGAGCATGAAGGCGCCTGCAACAACGAAAGCGCAAGCATAAAGCAAGCACACCGCGAGGGCTCGACCGGCGTATCCCCCCTATGCATCCACCAACGGCCGGGCGGCCACGCCCGGCTCGCGCTATCAGCTCCGGCTCAGCGCCGAACCGGTCTTTTCTGCAGTTTGCGCTGCAGGGTCCGACGGTGCATGCCCAGCGCACGCGCGGTCGCGGAGATGTTGCCGTCGTGCTCACTGAGTACGCGCTGGATGTGCTCCCATTGCAGGCGGTCGACCGACATCGGGTTTTCCGGAACCAGGCTGTCCAGGTCGGCGTGCTGGGAAAGCAGCGCGGCCAGCACATCGTCCGCGTCGGCTGGCTTGCACAGGTAGTTGCAGGCGCCGCGCTTGATCGCCTCCACCGCGGTGGCGATGCTGGAGTAGCCGGTAAGAATCAGCACACGCATTTCCGGGTCCAGCTCGAGCAGCTTAGGCAGCAGCACCAGGCCGGAATCGCCCTCCATTTTCAGGTCGAGCACCGCATAGTCGGGGATGTCCTGCTTGGCCAGGGCCAGCCCCTCCTCGGCCGAACCGGCGATGCTGACCTGCAGTCCGCGGCGGCTCATGGCGCGAGCCATTACCCGGGTGAAGGTGGGGTCATCATCCACCAACAGCAGATGAGGTTGTTCTTCGCCCTCTTGCTGCAATTCGTCGGTCATCTGTGCATTTCCTCGCATTGGACACGATCAGGATCAGGCGCGCACCGAACCATGCGGCAGGCGCAACTCGGTCAGTGTGCCACCTTCTTCGTGATTGTAGAGCTTCACTGTGCCGCCAGCGCGCGTCACGCTGGCCTGACTGAGAAACAGGCCTAGGCCGAAGCCCTTGCCCTTGGTGGTGATGAACGGCCGACCGATCTGTTCGGCGATGGCCAGGGGAACGCCTGCGCCATGGTCGCGGATGGTCAGCTTGATCCACTGCGCGTCCCAGTCCAGGCGGATATCCAGGTCCTCGGGGCTGGCGTCGGTGGCATTGTTCAACAGGTTGAGCAACGACTGACTGAGGTCTGCCGGCGGCATCAGCTTCGGCGCACTGCCGAGGCCGACGCACTGGAAGCGGAATGTCGCCTCCGGACGCATCAGGTGCCAGCGCTGCAGGACCGAATCGACCCATTCGCGCGCCGTCTGCTCGACGACTGCCTGACGACGGTCGGCCTCGGCTGCACGGACCAGCTGGCGCAGGCTTTCCTTACAGAGCTGAACCTGCGACTGCAGCAGGCCGAGGTCCTCGTTCAGCTGCGGATCCTTGTACTCCTGGCGCAACTCCTTGAGCAGCACGCTCATGGTCGCCAGCGGCGTACCCAGCTCATGGGCGGCACCGGCAGCCTGTGTCGCCACGGCCAGCAGCTGCTGGTCACGCATGCTCTCTTCGCGGCGCTGGGCTTGCTGCTGTTCCTGACGGCGCAGCTGCTCGGCCATGCGCGCGACAAAGAAGGTGATCAGCGCCGCTGCCAGGGCGAAGCTCAGCCACATGCCGTAGACCTGCAGTGTGGCGCGCTCGAACGGCGGCAGCGCCAGCGGGTCGTACCAGACCAGCATCAGCGTGTAGCCCAATAGCGCGAGGCCGGAGAGCACGATGGAATAGAGCCAGGGCAGCGTGGCGGCAGCGATGGTCAGCGGGACAAGGTAATAGGAGACGAAGGGGTTGGTCGAGCCGCCGGAGTAGTACAGCAGGGCGCTGTGAATCAGCAGGTCGCAGCCCAGATGCACCGCATACTCGAGCTCGGTGACCGGCCAGGGGCCGCGCAGTCGCAGCGCCGTGCCCAGGCAGAGCACGGCCGAAACGGCAAGCGTGATCCCCAGAGCCAGCCAAGGCAGGCTCAGCAGCTGAGTGGCATAAGCGACACCGACCGCACCGGATTGTGCAGCCAGTACGACGATGCGGATAAGGGTAAGAAGCCGAAGATTCTGCCGGCTGGCCGACAGCAGCGGGACGGATGCGTACATGGGCTCTCCAACAATTCGGCGGAGTATAACCAAGGCGTCTCCCGCCCAGCCGAAATGCGGCAACGCGCCGCATGGACGGCTGCACGCTTTCGCCAGCGCAGGTAGAGTCGCCGCTATCGCACCGTTCGGGTGCTCCAGCGAGGAACCGTCATGTCCCATTACCCACTGCGCAGTGCCGCACTGCTGGCGCTGGTCGCAAGCTTTACCAGCCTGAACGCCACGGCCGACGAGCCGCGCTACAACCAGGTTGCCCTGCGCGCAGAGGTCAGCAGCGAAGTCGCTCATGACCGCATGCACGTCACGCTGTACAGCGAGGCACAGCACAGCGATCCCGCCCAGCTCGCGGCACAGACGACCCGCACACTGAACCAGGCCATACAGACGGCTCGCCAGAACAAGGATGTGATCGTCAGCCAGGGCAGTCGCAACAGCTATCCGGTCTATGACGACAAAGGGCAGCAGATCACCGGCTGGCGCGAGCGTGCGGAGATTCGCCTGGAAAGCGGCGATTTCGCCAGCCTGTCGAAGCTGACCGCCGAATTGATGAAGAATCTGAAGATGGGCGGCATGCATTTCAGCGTGTCGGATCCGATCCGCAAGCAGAACGAGGATGCTCTGCTCAAAGACGCCGTAGCGGCTTTCCAGGCGCGCGCCCAGCTCGCCACCGAAGCGCTCGGCGGCAGCGGTTACAAGCTGGTGAGCCTGAACCTCAACGGCGGCGGCTTCCAGCCGGTCATGCGTAGCAGCGCGATGAAGATGGACATGATGGAGTCGGCACCGGTACCGGAGATCGAGGCAGGCACTCGCCAGGTCACGATCAACGCCGACGGCGTCATCGAAGTTCAGATGCCATGACCGAAACTGACCGTCCGGACCACTTATAAATATCTGCTTACAAATGGCCAGCCCGCGCTGTGCAAGGGCTGGAAACCGATTTGACGACACAGATGAGAAACTAATGCAGTAAAGTCTAAATTCTCGTTTACGAATGATTATCATGCGGCCACCAACGAGACGGCTACAAGGAGCCCGCATGTCTATCCCCTTCGCACGTACCGCCCTGTCCTGCGCCATGATCGGCTGCAGCTGGACGGCTCTCGCCCAGAACGCGCCTGTCACGCTCAACGACACGGTCGTCAGCGCCTCCGGCTTCGAACAGAAGATCACCGAAGCACCGGCCAGCATCAGCGTCATCAGCCGTGAAGACCTGCAGCAGAAGCGCTACAACAACCTGGCGCAGGCACTGGGCGACGTGGAAGGCATCGACATCGGCCAGGGCACCGGCAAGACCGGCGGGCTCAACATCAGCATTCGCGGCATGCCCAGCCAGTACACCCTGATCCTCATCGACGGCCGTCGACAGAACGCCGCAGGCAATGTCACGCCAAACGGCTTCAACGAAACCTCCACCAGCTTCATGCCGCCGCTGTCGGCCATCGAGCGCATCGAAGTGATCCGTGGCCCGATGTCGACGCTCTACGGCTCCGACGCCATGGGCGGGGTAATCAACATCATCACCCGCAAGGTCGGCAAGGAGTGGACCGGCTCGCTGACCCAGGATTACACCTACCAGCAAGACCGCGACTTCGGCGACACCCGTTCCACCAGTCTGTATGCCAGTGGCCCGCTGGTCGATGGCCTGCTCGGCCTGCAAGTCCGTGGCAGTCTGTTCAACCGCGACGAATCCAAGTTGGAGTTTGCCCCTGGCGTGCCCATGAGTCGCCGTGGCGGCTCTGCCGTCGAGGGCGGCAACCACAATATCGGCGGACGTCTGACTCTGACTCCGAATGATGACCACGACATCGCCCTGGATTTCGAGCGTGGCCGCCAGTACTACGAGAATGACGATTGCCAGTTGGGCACGCTCGATGGTTGGGGTAGCGGCCCTGCCGATACAGGCTGTGCAACCAGTGTCCCGATACAGGCCAACGGATACTCAGACAAGCTACGTTTCGAACGTGATCAGTACGCCTTAACCCACACAGGTCGTTTCGGCTTCGGTACATGGGATAACAGCCTGATGCGCAACACCACCGAAACGATAGGCCGTACTATTCCCGGTGGAGTATTAGGCCGTACTGGCTTCCTTCCCATTGGCACACCCTACACAGGCTTCCCGTCGATCATCGTCGGTGACGATCGCGAATTGGAAACTACCAATACTGTGCTCGACAGCAAGCTGACCGCACCGATTGGTGATACCAACATTGCCACAGTCGGCATCCAATGGTGGAAGGCAGAGATGACTGACAGCCTGGCCGGCGAGGACTTCGAGCAAACGACCAAGGCGGTGTTTGCCGAAAACGAGTGGCGTATTCGCGATGACCTCGCCCTGACGCTGGGTGGCCGCTATGACGACCATGAGGCATTCGGCGGAAACTTCAGCCCGCGCGCTTATCTCGTCTGGAACACGACCGATAACTGGACGATGAAAGGTGGTGTCAGTCGTGGCTATAAGGCTCCAGATCTGAACGAGCTGCACGGAGGCATCAACGGTGTTACCGGTCAGGGCAGCACCGTAACTATCGGCAACCCGAATCTGAAACCAGAAACCAGCACCACCACCGAGTTCGGTGTGTACTTCGACAGCCTGACAGGCTTTAACGCCAATGCCACCGTATTCCATAACAAGTTCGAGGACAAAATTGCCAGCGGCGATCCAATTGTCAGCCCGCTGTGCGCCGGAAATGCCAGGAGCGAATGCGGTCAGAACGTTAACGTCGATGAAGCCGTAACTCAGGGGCTGGAACTGGCCGCCCGCTGGCACTTCGCCCCGGCCTGGACCCTAAGCAGTAACTACACTTACACCGATAGCGAACAGAAAAGCGGAGAAAACCAAGGCGCTCCACTGACCAACACCCCAGCACATCTGGCCAACGCTAAGCTGGACTGGCAAACCACCGACTCGCTAAACCTGTGGCTGAAAGCCGAGTATCGCGGCGAACGTGCCCGCTTCACCTCGAAGTACGAAAACCTGGTGGACAGCAATGGCCGTTACACCACCAACCAGTCGATCTGGGACACTTTGGGCCGCAATACCGATGCCTATACCCTCCTGCATTTGGGCGGTTCATTCAAAGCTACGCAAAACCTGACGCTGAATGCCACGATCTACAACCTGTTGGATAAGGACTTCAAAAAAGGCAAGGCGTACACCACTTACTCGTATAGCAACACTGGCGCGCTGACGACAGGTACCGCCTACGGCACCGATTACGCCAACTTCGGCGCGTCCACAACCGGCTTGGTGGAAGAAGGCCGCCGCCTCTGGCTGTCAGCCAACCTGACCTTCTGACCTGAAGGCAATACGACGAGCCGGGATCATCCCGGCTCTGTTGTTTCTCGTCCCACCGGAACGGAAAAGACGCGAATGTATGCTGTTTGTAAATCTTTAGCATTACCGCGTCAGTGGCCCTAGAATTCGCCCACGTTCCCGCACGACAAGGCCCCCCATGTATTTCTGGCTCGGCACCCTGCGCCAATGGCACTGGATCAGCTCCGCGCTGTGCCTGGTTGGCATGCTGCTGTTCGCGGTCACCGGCATCACGCTGAATCACGCCGGGCAGATCGAGAGCAAACCGCACGTGCAAAGCCGCGCTGCGCAGCTTCCTGCCCCTCTGCTCGCCACCCTGCAGGCCGAAGTGCCTGAGTCGGGCCTTCCCACCGAACTGCGTGAGTGGCTGGAGCAGACCCTGGAAATCCGCCTGGCCGAACGTGAAGCCGAATGGAGCGATGGAGAGCTCTACGTCGCCCTGCCCCGCCCCGGCGGAGATGCCTGGCTGAGCCTGAGTAGCGAAACCGGCGAACTCGAGTACGAGTCGACCGACCGCGGCTGGATCGCCTACTTCAACGACCTGCACAAGGGCCGCCACACCGGCGAGGCCTGGAGCTGGTTCATCGACTTCTTCGCCGTGGCCTGTGTGGTGTTCAGCCTCACCGGTCTGCTGCTCCTGCAACGTCACGCCGGCAACCGGCCCAGCACCTGGCCCCTGGTAGGCCTGGGGCTGGTGATACCGCTGCTGCTGGCGCTGCTCTTCATTCACTAAGGACTGCCCATGCGTAAACGCCTGTTGTTGCCCCTCGCCCTGCTCAGCGCCCCGCTGCACGCGGCGGACCTGCAGCTGGACGTGGAAATCCCGCGTCTGGATGTCGCCGAGTACCACCGCCCCTATGTCGCCATCTGGCTCGAGCGCCCGGACCAGAGCCATGTCGCCAATCTGGCGGTGTGGTACGACACCAAGCTCAAGGACAAGGAGGGCGAGAAGTGGCTCAAGGACCTGCGCCAGTGGTGGAGACGCAGTGGCCGCAGCCTGGAAATGCCGGTCGACGGTGTCAGCGGTGCCACCCGTGCCGTGGGCAGTCACAGGTTGCAGTTCTCCGACCGGCAGGCGCCACTCAAGACGCTGGAAGCGGGCGAGTACCGCGTCGTGGTCGAAGCAGCCCGTGAAGTCGGCGGCCGCGAACTGCTGCGTGTGCCGTTCAGCTGGCCGCCTAAACAGAGCGCCGAGCACCAAGCCCAGGGTCAGAGCGAACTGGGCGCAATCACCCTCAAGCTGACCCCATGAACAGGACCCACGCCATGAAACCCGTCATCAAATGGACCGCCCTGGCCCTCGCCGTCTGCCTGCCGCTGTCGGCCCAGGCCCACCGTGGCTGGATGCTGCCCTCGGCCACCGTGCTTTCCGGCGAGGAGCCCTGGATCACGGTGGACGCCGCCGTTTCCAACGACCTGTTCTACTTCGAGCATGTCCCGATGCGTCTCAAGGGCATCGGCGACGAGGCCCGCGCAGCGGCGGGCGGCCCGCCCGGCATGCGCGCCCGTCCGGCAGCGGAGCTGCACATCTTCGCGCCGGACGGCTCGAAGGTAGCGCCGCAGAACGGCGCCATCGGCCGCTACCGCAGCACCTTCGATGTGCAACTGAGCCAGAAGGGAACCTACAAGCTCGCCGTGGCCAACAGCGGCCTGTTCGCCAGCTGGAAGGAAAACGGCGAGACGCGGCGCTGGATGGGCAAGGCGGAAAGCTTCGCCAAGGAGGTGCCGGCCAAGGCCGAAGCCCTCAGGGTCAGCCAGAACGACAGCCGCATGGAAGTCTTCGTCACCTCCGGTGCGCCTTCCACCGACGCGCTCTCCCCGACCGGCCAGGGTCTGGAGCTCAAGCCCGTCACCCACCCCAACGACCTCTTCGCCGGCGAGGCGGCCGAGTTCGTCTTCCTGCTCGACGGCAGGCCGGCCGCCAACGTGGAGATCAGCGTGATCCCGGGCGGCAACCGCTACCGCGACGAGCTGGGCGCGATCAGGACCCGTACCGATGCCGGGGGCAAGGCCAGCATCACCTGGCCGGAAGCCGGGATGTACTGGCTGCAAGCCGAACTCACAACCGACCAGGGCGTGAGCAAGCCGGCCACCGAGCGCCGCGCCAGCTACAGCGCGACCCTCGAAGTGCTGGCGCAGTGAGGAGCGGGCAGCGCTGAACCGAACCGGCAGGCGCCCTGCCGGTTCCTCGTCAGGCCTGCGCCCGGAAACCGGCCGGGCCTTCTTGCCTTCGCTGGAGCCCCACCTTGCCATCGCCTCTGGCCACGCGTCCGCACCTTTACCTGTTCCTGTTCGCCTGCCTGGCGCTCGCCGCGGCGCTGCTGCATTGGCAGCCGCCTCGTGAAGTCTCGGCGGCCGCGGTCGTGCTCGGCTATCTCGCGCTCTGCCTGCTGGTCTGGCGACCTGGCCGCGCCCGATCTGCCGAGACGACGGAGCCGCCCGCCCTGCTGATCGCCTACGCCAGCCAGGGCGGCCAGGCCGGCGAACTGGCCGAGCGCAGCGCCAGGCAACTGGCCGAAGCCGGCATGAGCTGCGCCACGCGCCCCCTCAACGAACTGGACCCGGCGACACTGGCCGACGCGGGACGACTGCTGTTTGTCGCCAGCACCTACGGCGCAGGGGAGGCGCCGGACAACGCGGCGCGCTTCGAAAGGCACCTGCTGGCGTCAGATGCCGACTTGCGCGGGCTGCAGTACGCCATGCTGGCGCTGGGCGACAGCCAGTACCCGCACTATTGCGCCTTCGGCCGGCGCCTGGACCAGGCGCTGCGCAGCCGCGGCGCCGAGCCGCTGTTCGATCGCCTGGACGCGGACCGGCTGGACGCCGGCACCCTGCGCCACTGGCAACAGCAGCTCGGCCAACTGAGCGGCCACAACGCGTTCAGCGATTGGCAACCGGCTCCCTATCAGGCCTGGCGACTCGCCGGGCGAACCGTGCTCAACCCCGGCAGCAGCGGCGCGCCGGTCTGCCACCTCAGGCTCGAACCGCTGGACGAGGCGCCACACTGGCGCGCCGGCGATATCGCCGAGGTCGGCCCTCGGCATCCGCGCGGCCCTGTCGAAGGGCTGTTGCGCCGGCTCGGCCACGACCCGCAGCAGCGGATCGCCGGCGAAAGCCTGCTGGACATCCTCTGCACACGTCGCCTGCCGGTCGAAGGAGTCCTGCGCGGCCTGGATATCGATGCGCTGCTCGCCCTGCCCCGGCTGGCGCACCGCGAATACTCCATCGCCTCGGTTGCCGCCGACGGCGCACTCGAACTGCTGGTACGCGAGGCCCGTCACCCGGACGGCGGCCTGGGTCTCGGCTCCGGCTGGCTGTGCCGCCACGCGCCAGTTGGTGCGCCGATCGCGCTGCGCATCCGCAGCAACCCGGGCTTCCACGGCCCGACCGCCGCGACGCCGCTGGTGCTGATCGGCAACGGCACCGGCCTGGCCGGGCTGCGCGCCCACCTACGTGAACGCGCAATGACTCCCGGCTCGCGCAACTGGCTGCTGTTCGGCGAACGCCACGTCGCGCACGACCTGTTCTTCGCCGACGAACTGCAGCAGTGGCTCGCCTGCGGCCACCTGCAACGCCTGGACCTGGCCTTCTCGCGCGACCAGGCCGAGAAACGCTACGTGCAGCACGCACTGCGCGATGCTGGCGACGACCTGCGCAGATGGGTCTCCGAGGGCGCAGCCATCCATGTCTGCGGCAGCCTGAACGGCATGGGCCAGGAGGTGCAGCAGATCCTCGCGGGACTGCTGGGCGAGGCGCAGCTGAACGAACTGGCGGCGCAAGGGCGCTATCGACGGGATCTGTACTAGCGGAAAGCTTTTACACGGCAGCAAGCGGCGCTTGTCGGTTTCGTAGGGCGGGCTTCAGCCCACCGGCACCGGTCGGTCGCGCAAATGATGGGCTGAAGCCAAGCCTGCGCCTCTTGGCCCTGCCGATGTGGCCAAGTGCGGCATCGAGCCACCCTTGAGAGCCGATATTAATTCGATATCGTAATTGAAATAATTCTCAATAGGTTTCTAAAATAGCGTCATGCCTCCTCCCTCCGTTTGTGAGGCGCAAGGAAAAACAACCGAAGCTCAGGACAGAATGATGAAGCCATTTGCTCGAACCAGCTCCCATACTCTAGCCGTTGCTATCGCAACAGCGCTGATCCCGGTAGCAGCGACTGCCCAGACCAGCGGCCCGCTGGAGATGCCGTCCATGCAGGTGGTGGGCTCCGCGGACGACGCCGTTTCTCGCCAGACTGGCGCAGTGGTGATTGTCACCAAGGAAGAGATCGAGCGTAGTCAACCCTCCTCTACTCAGGACGTGCTGCGTCGCGTGCCTGGTATTAACGCGATTGCAGAGGAAGAGACGGGCGTAGTCAGCAATATCGGCATCCGCGGTCTCTCGGCAAGCGAGGCCAAATCTTTGATCCTCGAAGACGGCGTTCCGGTCGCCCCCGGCCTGTTCATTGGCAATGATCGCTACTTCAATCCCCGCATTCAGCGGATGCAGGGGGTCGAGGTTTTGAAAGGCTCTTCTTCCCTGCGCTACGGCCCGTCCACCATCGGCGGCGTCATCAACTACATCACCAAGACGCCTGATGACGGTGTCTCGGTCTCCACCCGTGTCGGCTCTTTCAACACTCGCGAAGCGATGGTGGAAGCAGGCGGTCGCAGTGAGTCGGGCGATGCCTTCGCAGGCCTGGTCGCCACCCATGCGCGCAGCGACGGTTTCATGGACCGCGACTACGAAATGACTGACGTGATGTTCAAGACCGGCATTGCGCTCAACCCTGACCACAGCCTGGGCCTGAAACTGTCCTGGCATGAGAATGATGCGAACATCTCCTATCGTGGCATGTTTCTGAACGACTACCGGGCCGGCAAGACCTACAACCCGGCACCAGACGATTACCTTCTGAACGATCGCAAGGCTGTCGACCTCAACCACGAATGGCATCTGAACGACCGCGCCACCCTCCGGACCCTCGCCTACTGGAGCGAGGTCACCCGCGACTACTGGCGCTACGACGTAAACACTGGAGCTTCCAATACAGCCGGCCGCTGGGTCTATCGGGATACCCTTACCGGCAACAACCGCACCTTCGATCGCATAGGCCTCGAGACGCGCCTGACGCTCGACCATGACCTGTTCGGCTGGGCCAACGAGGCCGAGTTCGGCCTTCGCATGATGAAA
Source organism: Pseudomonas sp. LM13 (assembly GCF_041381355.1). Classification (NCBI taxonomy): domain Bacteria; kingdom Pseudomonadati; phylum Pseudomonadota; class Gammaproteobacteria; order Pseudomonadales; family Pseudomonadaceae; genus Pseudomonas; species Pseudomonas sp. LM13. Next base: position 211,786 of record NZ_JACBXH010000002.1, on the reverse strand, counting down.
GAAGAGGCAGACGACCGCCGCGTCCGTGCCACTCGCGCGCGGGACCGTAGCGGCGTCACCGATCGCTATATCATCGATACCGCCGAGAGCCTAGCCGGCTATGTGCAGAACCGATTCGTCATCACCGACCGGCTGGCCGTCACTCCTGGCCTGCGCATCGAATCCTACGAGCAGGAGCGTCGCGTCAAGACCCAGAATGATGCGTCGGCTACAACTCGAAACACCGAAGTTCTGCCGGGCATCGGCGCGACTTACCAACTCCTGCCCGAAGCTCAACTGTATGGCGGCGTATATCGCGCCTTCTCTCCCGCTTCGAACGGTGTCGCCCTCGATGGCCTGACCGATCAGAAGCTCGATGGCGAGCGCTCGATAAACTACGAGTTCGGGGTTCGTGGCGACAGCGGCCCGGTGTCGTACGACGTCACCGCGTTCTACATGGACTTTGACAATCAGGTCGTCACGGGCAACAGCAATCCCCTGCTCTCGCAATCGAATACAGGGAAGACCAAGCACTACGGCCTGGAAGGCTCGCTTGGGCTGGAACTCGGCGGCGGCTTCAGCCTGGATTCCAACCTGACCTGGGTACCGGTCTCCGAGTTCACCACCGGCCAGTACAATGGCAACCGTCTGCCCTACGCACCGAAGTTCCTGGCCAACGCCGCACTCAACTACCAGCAAGGCAAGCTGAGCTCGTCGCTCATGGCCCACTACCGCGGCGAGCAGTACGGCGACCCGGCTAACACCAAGGAAATCCCGACCGGCGCTGGCGGCGGAATCTGGGGTGGCAAGATGTCCTCGTACACCGTCTACGACCTGACCTCGCGCTATCAGGTCAGCGAGCAACTCGGCCTGCAGGCTGCGGTGAAGAACCTGACGGACAAGCGTTACATCGCCGGCATGCGCCAGGGCATCTACGTGGGGCCTGAGCGTTCCTTCGAAGTAGCCATGAACTACAAGTTCTGACCTTGAAGCGAGACACCTCCGCCGGCTCGACAAGGACCGGCGGAACTCCCCTCTCGATGGGCCGAGCGCCCGAAAGCCTCAACGGTATCAGACCGCCCCTTTCATCAAGCAGCGCTTCGGTCGCCATCTCTCCTGCTCGATCATCCCTCACTTGACTTCTAACGTGCAGAAACCCCGCGCAAGCTGCCAACAGGACGCAACGGGCGACTTGAGGCAGTTCTGCAGGGCGGATGAAACCCGCGCGGTCCCCTCATCCGATGCAGCTCAACGTAACCCTGCCCTTGCGGCGGGGTTTCGTATTTTTCTCGGCCTTGCCTCGCTCGGCAAGAATCGCGCGGCGTGCCTCGTTCGGCGGGTTTCACCCGCCCTTGTCCGGCATTCGATGCAACACATGATTGGCCACAGCCAAAAAGAAACGCCCCGCGAAGGCGGGGCGCTTTGATGCAGCCGTGACGCTTAGATGTAGTAGGCCTTCAGCGGCGGGAAGCCGTTGAATTCCACCGCGCTGTAGCTGGTGGTGTAGGCGCCGGTGGATAGCCAGTACAGGCGGTCACCGATGGCCAGGTTCAGCGGCAGGCCGTACTTGTAGTTCTCGTACATGATGTCGGCGCTGTCACAGGTCGGCCCGGCAATCACCACTTCCTCCACTTCGCCCTTCTTCTCGGCGTAGATCGGGAACTTGATGGACTCGTCCATGGTTTCGATCAGACCGCTGAACTTGCCCACGTCGACATAGACCCAGCGCTCGACCGCGGTACGCGACTTGCGCGCCACCAGCACCACTTCGCTGACCAGGATGCCGGCGTTGGCGATCAGCGAGCGGCCCGGCTCGAGGATGATTTCCGGCAGGTCGTCGCCGAAGTCTTCCTTGAGGAAGCGGATGATCTCCTCGGCATAGGTTTCCAGGCTGTTGGTGCGGGTGATGTAGTTGGCCGGGAAGCCGCCACCCATGTTGATCATCTTCAGCTCGATGCCGTCTTCTTCCTTCAGGCGCTCGAAGATCACCTTGACCTTGGCGATGGCCGCGTCCCACACGGAGATGTCACGCTGCTGCGAGCCGACGTGGAAGGAAATGCCGTAAGGCACCAGGCCCAGCTGGCGAGCGAGAATCAGCAGGTCCATGGCCATGTCGGTCTGGCAGCCGAACTTGCGCGACAGCGGCCAGTCGGCCGTGGTCGAGCCTTCGGTGAGGATGCGTACGTAGACCTTCGAGCCCGGCGCGGCCTTGGCGATGTTGCGCAGGTCGGCTTCGGAGTCGGTGGCGAACATGCGCACGCCCTTCTCGAAGAAGTAGCGGATGTCCTTGGACTTCTTGATGGTGTTGCCGTAGCTGATGCGCTCCGGGCCGACGCCGCGGGACATGACCTTGTCCAGCTCGTAGATCGAGGCGATGTCGAAGCTCGAGCCCTTGTCACGCAGCAGGTCGATGATTTCCACCGCCGGGTTGGCCTTGACCGCGTAATACACCTTGGCGAATTCGAAACCGGCGCGCAGGTCGTCGTAGGCCTTGCTGATGGTTTCGGTGTCGATCACCACGAACGGGGTTTCGTGCTGGTCGGCGAAGGCCTTCATCTTCTGGAAGGTGGCGCGAGGGAAATAGTCTTCGATCTTGACCGTCATGCGTGGGACTCCAAATACGGGAAACAAAAGTCGGATGAGGGGTGGAGGGCATCAGCCCTGACAAGAACGCCTGATCAGTTTCCCCACTTTGGTTCGCCTACTTCCCAAGGCATGTCGCCGAGTATCACGGTGGATCTCTCGTCGTCAGTACTTGAGCCGGATGGATCGTTGCCAGCATGGACGTTCGGGCGCGAACTTTAGGACCAAGGGGGGCATAGATCAATCAAAAAAACGTCCCGATTACGCATCCGTTTCGAGTTGTTGTCGATTCAAAACAAAGCGTCCTAGAAACTGCACAAAACCGCCGATTTCCGCTGCCGTGCGGGCCGCAGGGAAATCCATTTGCCGCTATAATCGCCGCCTTTTTTGACAGACCGACTACTCGTCGACGGGTTCCTTAATACCGATGACCACTCAGGCCGCCGAAGTCGCGAAGCGCCGTACCTTCGCCATCATCTCGCACCCCGATGCGGGCAAGACCACCATCACCGAAAAGCTGCTGCTGATGGGCAAGGCGATCGCCGTCGCCGGTACGGTGAAATCGCGCAAATCCGACCGCCACGCCACCTCCGACTGGATGGAAATGGAAAAGCAGCGCGGCATCTCCATCACCACCTCGGTGATGCAGTTCCCCTACCGCGAGCACATGATCAACCTGCTCGACACCCCCGGCCACGAGGACTTCTCCGAAGACACCTATCGCACCCTGACCGCGGTGGATTCGGCGCTGATGGTGCTCGACGGCGGTAAAGGTGTGGAGCCGCGCACCATCGCGCTGATGGATGTGTGCCGCCTGCGGGATACACCGATCGTCAGCTTCATCAACAAGCTCGACCGCGACATCCGTGACCCGATCGAGCTGCTCGACGAGATCGAGGCGGTGCTGAAGATCAAGGCCGCGCCCATCACCTGGCCGATCGGCTGCTATCGCGACTTCAAGGGCGTGTACCACCTGGCCGAGGACCGCATCATCGTCTTCGTGCCCGGTCATGGCCACGAACGCATCGAGACGCGGGTCATCGAGAAGCTCGATTCCGACGAGGCCCGCGCACACCTGGGCGACATGTACGAAGATTTCGTCGAGCAGCTGGAGCTGGTCCAGGGCGCTTGCCACGAATTCGACAAGGACGCCTTCCTGCGCGGCGAGATGACCCCGGTCTTCTTCGGCACCGCGCTCGGCAACTTCGGCGTCGACCATGTGCTGGATGCCGTCGTCGACTGGGCACCGAAGCCGCTGGCGCGTGTCGCCAACGAGCGCAGCGTGGAGCCGGTCGAGGAGAAATTCACAGGCTTCGTGTTCAAGATCCAGGCGAACATGGACCCCAAGCACCGCGACCGCATCGCCTTCATGCGCATCTGCTCGGGCAAGTACGAGAAAGGCATGAAGATGCGCCACGTGCGCATCAAGAAGGACCTGAAGATCGCCGACGCGCTGACCTTTTTCTCCAGCGAACGCGAAATGCTCGAAGAAGCCTGGGCCGGCGACATCATCGGCCTGCACAACCACGGCACCATCCAGATCGGCGACACCTTCACCGAAGGCGAGAACCTCAGCTTTACCGGCATCCCGCACTTCGCGCCGGAACTGTTCCGCCGCGTGCGCCTGAAAGACCCGCTGAAATCCAAGCAACTGCGTCAGGGCCTGCAGGAGCTGGCAGAGGAAGGCGCCACCCAGGTGTTCTTCCCCGAGCGCAACAACGACATCATCCTCGGCGCGGTGGGCGTGCTGCAGTTCGACGTCGTCGCCAGCCGCCTGAAGGAGGAATACAAGGTCGAGTGCGCGTATGAGGCGATCAACGTCTGGTCGGCGCGCTGGATCGAGTGCAGCGACGAGAAGAAGCTCAAGGAATTCAAGGACAAGGCCTACGAGAACCTCGCTGTCGACGGCGGCGGCCACCTCACCTACCTGGCCCCAACCCGCGTCAACCTCAGCCTGATGGAAGAGCGCTGGCCGGAGGTGAAGTTCCGGGCGACTCGCGAGCATCATTGAGGCAACCGACCGCCTCGCGCTGATCGAGCAAGCTCTCGCACGGATGCGAGAGGCCTATACCGACACAAGGATGTGCGATGCCTACCGAACGCCCATCGCCCGAACAACGTCACTTCGCCAGAGCGCTTCGCAGCCAGCTCACCGATTGCGAGCGCCTTCTATGGCGGCGGCTGCGCAATCGCGGCTTAGCGGGATTCAAGTTCCGGCGGCAGCACCCGTGGCCGCCTTATGTGCTGGATTTCTACTGTGCCGAGCTGCGGCTGGTGATCGAGCTCGATGGCGGGCAACACCATGACGCCGCCGGGCTTGCACGGGATCAGCTGCGGACAGCGCATCTGGAGCGCCAGGGGCTGGAGGTGCTGCGTTTCAGTAATCTGGACGTATTGCAGGATCTGGACGGCGTTCTGACGGAGCTGTTGCGCTGGATCGAAGCCCGCGCCCCTCACCCCAGCCCTCTCCCCAGCGGGGAGAGGGGGCCTGAATGAAGCCACCGAATCATCCGTACTTGGCGGGCACATCATGCATTCCACCCTACACCGGACCGGCAACCCAACTCGGTGCAGTCCCCTCGCCCCTCCGGGGAGAGGGCTAGGGTGAGGGGCTGGCCGCCATGCCTAGCGCCGCAACTAAAACCCACAGCCCTATCAGCTACTCCTCAAGCGTCTAGGCGATCAATGAATCACCCAGTTTGGTACCGAGCGAGTTATGCCGGTATGGGTCGAAGCCCGGCCTCGCCCCTTCCTCCCCAACGGGGAACGGTGGCTGAGTGAAGCCACCGAACCATCCTTAGATGGCAGGCACATCATGCATTCCACCCTACACCGGACCGGCAACCCAACTCGGTCCAGTCCCCTCTCTCCTCTGGGGAGAGAGCTAGGGTGAGGGGCTGGCGGCCATGCCTAGCGTCGCAGCTAACCCCCCACCCCTATCACCTACTCATCAAGTGTCCAGGCGATCAACGAATCACCCAGCTTGGTGCCGAACGAGCCATGCCCGCCGGCCATCTGCACCACGTACTGCTTGCCGGTCTTCTCGGACACATAGGTCATCGGCGTCGCCTGGCCACCGGCGGGCAGGCGGCCTTTCCACAGTTCCTTGCCGTTTTGCAGGTCGTAGGCGCGCAGGTAGTAATCCAGGGTGCCGCTCATAAAGGCCACGCCACCGGCAGTGACGATCGGCCCACCCAGCGCTGGCGTACCCACCGGCAGCGGGATGCCCAAGGGCGCGCTGTCGCGGCTGGTGCCATTCTTGTGCATCCAGACCTTTTTCATGCTGCGCAGGTCCAGCGCGGTGACGTAACCCCAGGGTGGCGTCTGGCAAGGCAGGCCGAGCACCGACAGGAAGGGCTCCAGCCGCACCATGTACGGCGCGCCGAGGTTCGGCTGCAGACCGGTCTCGCCGCCACCGGAGCGCTCGTTCGGGTCGACGTCGCTGCGCTTGACCATGGTCGAGACGAAGGCCAGGTAGTTCGGTGCGCCGAACAGCAGCTGGCGGCTCGGATCGACGGCCACGGACGGCCAGTTGAAGGTTCCCACGTTGCCCGGATAGATCAGCGAGCCCTGCTCCGACGGCGGCGTGAAATCGCCCTCGTAGCGCAGCTGGCGGAACTGGATGCGGCACATCATCTGGTCCAGCGGCGTGCCACCCCACATGTCGCGCTCGCGCAGCGGCTCGTCCGGCGCGTAGCTCACGGCCGAATAGGGCTGCGTGGGCGCGGTGAACTCGCCGTAGTCGGTGCCTTGCGGCACGGGCATCTCGTCGACCGGCACGATGGGCTCGCCGGTGCGCCGGTCGAGGATGTACAGGTCGCCGCGCTTGGTCGGCTGGATGATGGCCGGGACCTTGCCCTGCGGCCCGTCGATATCCACCAGCGTGGGCTGCGAGGGCAGGTCGCGGTCCCAGAGATCGTGGTGCACCGTCTGGAATTCCCAGCGCACCTGGCCGCTCGTCAGGTCCAGCGCCACCAGGGTGTCGGTGAAGCGCTCGGATTCCGGCGTGCGCGGTTGCGCCCACTGGTCCGGCGTCTGGTTGCCGGTGGGGATGTAGACCAGTCCCAGCGACTCGTCGGCGGTGGCGATCGTCCAGGAGTTCGGCGTGCTGCGCACGTAGGTTTCGCCGGGGGCCAGGGGCTCGGTGGCGTCCGGATTGCCCGGGTCGAAATTCCATACCAGCTCGCCGCTGCGCACGTCATAGGCGCGGATCACCCCGCCGGGGGAATCCACCGCACCGTTGTCGGTGATCGAGCCACCGACGATGACCAGCTTCTCGGTCACCACGGGCGGCGAAGTCGGCAGGTAGACGCCCAGCGCGCCCTCGCCCAGCCCGGCCTTGAGGTCCACCGTGCCGGCATCACCGAAGTCCTCGCAGGGCTTGCCGTCGGCAACATCCAGGGCGATCAGCGTGCCGTCATTGGTCGGCAGGAACAATCGGCGCTCGCAACGCGCAGCCGGCTCGGCCGCAGAGGCCGGCGCCTGGCTGTAGGCCGTGGCGTCGTGGTAGGCCAGACCGCGGCAGGTCATGTGCTGGTAGTACTCGGCATCGCGATTGATGCTCGGATCGAAGCGCCAGCGCTCCTCGCCGGTGTCGGCATCCACCGCGATGGCGATGCTGTGCGGGGTGCAGATGAACAGGTTGTCGCCAACCTTCAGCGGTGTGACCTGGTAGGTGATCTCGCCAGGGTCGCCCTCGCCCGGCAGATCGCCGGTGTGGAACTCCCAGGCCTTCTTCAGCTTGCCGACATTGGCCGGTGTGATCAGGTCCGCCGGTGCATAGCGGTCGCCCCGGTCGGAGCCGCCATAGGCCGTCCACTCGCTGGCCCGGCGTCCAGCCTGACCTTCCGGGGCCAGCCCCTGCATCTGCGCGTCGCTGAACTCACCGGTGATCGAGTGGTAGTCCTGCGTCAATGAATAGCCCGCCATCAGCGCACCGGCCAGCAGGCCAATCCCGAGCAGACCGCTCGCACCGTCGCGCCAGATCAGCCGATCGCTGACATGGCGATTGACGAAGGGCAGGATCAGCCAGAGCCCGAGGATGCACCAGAGGTCGATTCGCGGCGCCAGCTGCCACCAGTCGAAGCGCACCTCGTAGAACGTCCAGGCCAGCGTGCCCAGCAGCAACGCCGCGTACAGCCAGATCGCCGCGGGCCGCCGGGCGAACAGCAGGCCGGCCACCACCAGCAGACCGACACCGGCGACCAGGTAGTACCAGGAACCGCCCAGCGTCGCGAGGTAACCGCCTCCGATGGTCATGAGCGCACCCAGCACCATTACCACCAGGGCGGTCAGGGTGATACGCAGGGGCCGCGCCCCGTAGTCGATACTCATCGCAGTCTCCAGCCAGATCGATGCAAAGCAAAAAGCTGGCGAAACCTTCTGACACAAAGTCTTCGCCAGCTCGTAGTGGATGCGGCACGGAGCCCTTTAGTTCAGCCCTTTTGGCCTGCCGTCAGGCGGCAGCACCGACCGCAAGCGGCTGAGTCTCGGGCCGCTTGATCAGCGCATAGACCACCCCGGTCAGCAGGCTCCCGGCCAGGATCGCGACCAGGTAGAGCAATGCATGGTTGATCGCGTTGGGGATCAGCAGCACGAAGAGGCCGCCATGGGGCGCCAGCAGCTTGGCACCGAACGCCATGGACAGCGCGCCGGTCAGCGCACCACCGGCGATGCTGGCGGGAATCACCCGCAGCGGGTCCTTGGCAGCGAAGGGAATCGCGCCCTCGGAGATGAAGCAGCAACCCAGCACCAGCGCGGCCTTGCCGGCTTCGCGCTCGGTCTGGGCGAACTTGCGCCGGGCGATCAGCGTGGCGATGCCCATGCCGATCGGCGGCACCATCCCGGCGGCCATGGTCGCGGCCATCGGCGCGTAGCTTTGCGAGGCGAGCAGCCCGACGGAGAAGGCATAGGCCGCCTTGTTCACCGGCCCACCGAGGTCGACGCACATCATGGTGCCCAGCAGCAGCCCGAGCAGGATGGCGTTGGAGGTGCCCATGGTGTCGAGGAACTCGGTGAGCCCGGCGAGCAGCTTCGCCACCGGCGTGCCGACGATGTAGATCATCACCAGGCCCGTCACCAGGCTGGCCAGCAGCGGGATGATCAGGATCGGTTTGAGCGATTCGATGCTGGCCGGCAGCGGAATCCAGCGACTCACCGCCTTGGCCGCATAGCCGGCGACGAAACCGGCGATGATGCCGCCGATGAAGCCCGCGCCGAGCGTGCCGGCCAGCAAGCCGCCGATCATGCCGGGCGCCAGGCCCGGGCGGTCGGCGATGGAATAGGCGATGTAGCCGGCCAGCAGCGGCACCATCAGCTGGAAGGCTGTTTCGCCGCCGATCTTCATCAAGGCAGCGGCTAGCGTGCCCTCCTCCTTGAACGCCTCGATGCCGAAGACGAACGACAGGGCGATCAACAGACCGCCCGCCACCACCATCGGCAGCATATAGGACACCCCGGTCAGCAGGTGCTTGTAGACGCCGGTCTTCTCCGCTTTCTGTTCCCCTGTCGCGGCGCCTGCCGTAGCGCCACCGCCGAGCACGGTCGCCTCCTGCAGCGCGCGATCCAGCGTCGCCTCCGGTTGCTTCAGTGCGACACCGGTGCCGCAGCGGAACACGCGCTTGCCGGCGAAACGGGCGACGTCCACCTCGATATCGGTCGCCAGCAGCACCGCGTCGGCCGCCTCGATGGCCTGGGGGTCGAGCACGTTGCGCGCGCCCACCGAGCCGCGCGTCTCCACCTGCAGGTCGTAGCCCTTGCGCGCCGACGCCTGCTGCAGCGCCTCGGCGGCCATGAAGGTGTGCGCCACGCCGGTCGGGCAGGCGGTGATGGCCACCAGCTTGGGTTTGCCGGCGGAAGGCGCGGCGTCGGCTTCGTCGACCTGCCGCAATTCGGTCGCGGTATCGGCGGCGCTGCGCAGGAAGCCTTCCGGGTCGAGCAGCGCCTCGGACGGGGTCGACTGCACGACGCGCTTGCCGACGAAACGCGCAAGCGACAGCGGCCCGGTCTTGACCACCACGACCAGGTCGGCATTGGAGATCTGGTCTGCGGTAAGCGGCGAGCCGATGGCCTTGGGATCATGCACTTCCACGGCGGTCGACCAGCCCAGGCGATGAGCCGCGGCTTCGAGCAGGCGCGAGGTCAGCACGCTGGTGACCATTCCGTTGGGGCAGGCCGTGATGATGAGCAGATTCATTCCTTCACCTCTTGTAATTATTGGCTGGGCGGCTGCAGCCGCACGGCCGCTTCAAGCTCGGCCAGTTGCGCCCGATCAGTGATGCCGAAGCCGATTTGGCCGACGGCCTGAGCGGCAATCGCCGTGGCATGCGCCAGCGTTCGCTCGGCCGGCCAACCCGCCAGCAAACCGTGGAGCATGCCGGCCAGCAGCGAATCCCCGGCGCCCACGGTGCTGACCACCCGCACCTTCGGCGGCTGGGCATGCCAGGCGGCTGCCGGCGAAAACCAGCTGACCCCCGCGGCGCCCTGGGACATCACGACGTGCTCGACGCCCTCGACCTGCAGCCGCCAGGCTTCGCGGCCAAGGGCCTGCGGATCGACCAGCTGGCGGCCACGCGCCTCGGCCAGTTCCTCTTCATTGGGCTTGATCAGCCAGGGCTTGGCCGCAAGCCCCTCGCGCAGCGCCGCGCCGCTGGTGTCCAACGCCAACCGCGCACCGAGCGCTTTGAGCGTGTTCAGCATCTCCACGAACCAGTGGCTGTCGACGCCACGCGGCAGGCTGCCGGCCACCACGACCAGCTCATGGCCCGGCACCAGGCGTTCGAGGCGGGCGAGCAGCTCGTCGCGCTGGGCGCCACCGACCTCCAACCCCGGGCCATTGATATCGGTAATCCGCCCATCCGCCTCGGCCAGCTTGATGTTGCTGCGGGTCTCACCCGCCACGCGGACGAATTCGTCGGCGAAGCCCCGCGCGGCGAACAGCTGCTCGAAAGGCTGCGCATTGGCTTCGCCGAGAAAGCCGGTCACGGTCAGCTGATGGCCGAGATCGGCCAGGACCTGGGCGACGTTGAGCCCCTTGCCCGCGGCATGGACCTGCAGGTTGTCGCTGCGATTGACTTCGCCCAGGCGCAGCGCGGGCAGCTGCACGGTGAGATCCAGCGCGGGATTGAGGGTGACGGTCAGTACGCGCGCCATCAGCAATGCTCCCCGACGAAGGCGCGCACTTCATGGGCGCCGGGCAACATCAGGGCCTGCTGAGCCAGCCTCTGGCAGGCGGCGAAGTCCAGCTCGCGCACCCGCGCCTTGACCAGCGCGATGCTCCGCGCCGACACGCTCAACTCATCAACGCCCAGCCCCACCAGCATGGGTATCGCCAGCGCATCGGCGGCCAGCTCGCCGCAGACACCCACCCATTTGCCCTGCGCGTGGGCGGCTTCCACCGTCATGCCGATCAGGCGCAACACGGCCGGGTGCAGCCCATCGGCCTGGCCGGACAGCGTCGGGTGGCCGCGGTCGATGGCCAGCGTGTACTGGGTCAGATCGTTGGTGCCAATGCTGAAGAAATCGACTTCCTGCGCCAGCACCGGCGCGATCAGCGCGGCGGACGGGATCTCGATCATGATGCCCACCTGCAGGTCGGCAACCGGCAGTTCGACGCGCAGGCGATCGACCAGCGCCTTGGCAGTGCGCCATTCCTCGATATTGCCGACCATGGGAAACATGATCCGCAGCGGCCGGCCGTCGGCGGAGGCGAGCAAGGCACGCAGCTGGGTTTCGAGGATGTCCGGGCGCTGCAGGCTCAGGCGAATGCCGCGCACGCCGAGGAAGGGGTTCTCCTCGGCCGGCATCGGCCAGTACGGCAGCGGCTTGTCGCCGCCTACATCGAGCGTGCGCACCACCAGGGGCCGGCCTTCGAGGGCTTCCAGTACACGGCGGTATTCGGCTTCCTGGGTCGCCTGATCCGGCGCCTGAGCGTGGTTCATGAACACCAGCTCGGTGCGCAGCAGGCCGATGCCCTCGGCACCGAGCGCCACCGCCTCGGGCGTCTCGCCGGCGGCGCCGATGTTGGCAGCGATCTCCACCGGATGGCCGTCACGGGTGATCGCCGGCTCCAGACGTCGCTCATGGGCCAGGCGCTTGCGTTCCTCCCGCGCGGCGCGCTCGCCCCGGGCCTGTTCGAGCTGCGTATCGCTCGGCGCCACCAGCAGCTCACCGCGCTCGCCATCGAGCAGCAGCAGGGTGTTGGGCGCCAGGCCGAGCACACCGGCCCCCGCGCCGACGATGGCCGGAAAACCCAGCGCCCGGGCAATGATGGCGCTGTGCGAGGTGGCGCCGCCGCCGGCGGTGAGAATGCCGGCGACGCGCTGGGCATTGAGGGTGGCGACGTCCGACGGCGCCACCTCGTCCATCACCAGAATGTAGGGCTCATCCGGGGCCTGCTCAGCTTCGACACCGGCCAGGCAGGCCAGCACGCGGCGGCCCACGTCGCGCAGGTCGGCCGCACGCTCGGCGAGCAGCTGGTCATGCAGCGCCTCCTGCTGCTGCGCCGCGCTTTCGATTTCCTCCATCCAGGCCGCCTCGGCGCTGAGGCCTTTGTGCAGGCGCACCTGCACCTCTTCGCGCAGGGCGGGATCCCTGAGCATGGCCTGGTGAGTGGTGAAGATGTCGCGGATGCTGGCGACCTGGCTCTGCGCGATCAGCGTGCCGATTTCGGCGAACACCTTGTCCAGCGCCGTGTCGAGCCGCTGCAGCTCGACAGCGGGCGATTCGCCGCGCCGCGGATAGTCGATCGCCTGCGGCTTGCGCATCAGCACCGGGCCGATGGCGATGCCGGGCGAGGCGGCGATGCCGATCACCTGCTCGCCGGCCCGCAGGGCGGGCACGTCCTGGGCGGCTTCATGCAGTTGCACGGTGGCAGCTGGCGGCTCCGCCGGTTCCCCGCCGACTGGCAGCGGCTCGATTTCCTCGCCGAGCCCTTCCTCCACCGCGCGCACCAACGCCGGCAAGGCATCGTCGGCGATCGAGGGCTCGGCGATGAACTCCAGCACCTGCCCACGATGCGAGCCCATCGCCAGCAGCTTGCTCAGGCTCTTGGCCGACACCCCCGCGCTCTGGCTGCCGGCCAGGCGCAAGCGGATCTCGCCGGCAAAGGCCTGTGCGACCTCGGTCAGCACCTTGGCGGGCCGTGCGTGTAGGCCGTGGGCATTGGCCAGCGGCACGCGGGCGCTCGGCCAGTCCGCCGGCACGTCGCCGCCCAGAGCTTCGAGCACTGTGCGACTGGAGGTCGCCTGGCTCAGCTCCGCGCCGCGCCCCTCGATCAGCAGGTTGCACAGGCGCTCGAGCATCGCCCGGTGCGCTTCGCCGAGGCTGGCCAGCACGAACAGGCCGTTGAGCGGCTGGCCGTGATGATCCAGCGACGCGGCGGGTGTGACGAACGCCAGCCCCGGTCGCTGCACCGACTGCTCGCTGCTCAGCCACCAGAGGCCCTCACCCAGCGGCAAGGCCTGGTCGAGCGCGAGCCCGGCATTGAAGCCAGAGACCACGCATTCGGCGCGCTTGAGCAGCTTGACGCCCTGCCAGGCCAGCTCATCGAAGTCCTCGGCGGCGACGCCCAGCCCCACCAGCTCGCCATCGAGCGCCAGTTCCTGCGGCGCGCCCTGCAGCAGCGCGATGATCGCCTCGGGGCTTTCGGCGTTCTGCAGCGCCTCACTGAGGTCGCCCTCGCCGAGGGCGCGGGTCAGCAGCTGCAGCAGACGCAGATGCTCGTCGGAACGCGCGGCGATGCCGATGGCGAGGTGGACCTGCTGGCCGTTGCCCCAGTCGACGCCCTCCGGAAAATGCAGCAGCCGCACGCCCGTGGTGAACACCTGATCGCGGGTTTCCGGGGTGCCATGGGGAATCGCGATGCCCTGGCCGAGAAAGGTCGAGCCCTGGGCTTCACGTGCGCGCAAGCCGTCCAGGTAACCGGGCGCCACCAGCCCGTCGGCAACCAGCACCTCGCCGAGCAGGGCCAGCGCGGCCGGTTTGTCCGCCGCGACCTGATGCATGTGGATGTGCTGCGCATTCAACTCAAGCATGAAGAACTCCTGCGGGGCTCGCGATTGTTGTGGCCGACGGCGCGCCGGCATTGCCCGAATCCTGGGCTGGCGCTTCAGACCTGGGAGCTGCTGAAACGTTTCAGCCAAGGCTGGCACATTACGCAATATTGGGTAATTCTAGAAGCCCGAGTTCATACCACCCGTCTTAGGCCCCCAGTTGAAACTGACCGACATCGCCCGCCTCGCCAACGTTTCGGTAACCACCGCCAGCTACGTGCTCAACGGCAAGGCCGCGCAGCGACGGATCAGTCCAGCCACGGTCGAGCGCGTGCTGGCGGTCGCCGAGCAGCAGGGTTTTCAGCTCGACCAGCAGGCCGCCGGGCTGCGCCGCGGCCAGTCCCGGACCCTCGGTTTCATCGTGCCGGACCTGGAAAACCCCAGCTATGCACGCCTGGCCAAGCTGCTCGAGCAGCGTGCGCGACAGCGCGGTTACCAGTTGTTGATCGCCGGGACCGACGACGAGCCGGACACCGAGCGCCAGCTCATCCAGGTGCTGCGCTCGCGACGCTGCGATGCGCTGATCGTCGCCAGCTGCCTGCCGGCGGACGATGCCGGGTATCGCAAGGTCCAGGCGACCAGCACGCCGGTGATCGCACTGGACCGTGCGCTGGATGCCGAGCACTTCTGTTCGGTGGTCAGCGACGACCGCGAAGCCGGCGCGCAGCTGACCCGCTCGCTGGACGTGCCGCCCGAGGCGCATGTCGCCCTGATCAGCGCGCGCCCGGCGCTGCGCATCAGCCAGCAGCGCGGGTAAGGTTTCCAGCAGGCACTGGCGCAGCACCGCGGGCCGGTCAGCATCCTGCGTGCCGAGCAGTTCAGCCGCGCCTGCGGCCGCGCGCAGATGCTCGCCCTGCTCGACCGCGGCGCGCTGCCCGATGCGCTGATCACCACCGCCTACGTGCTGCTGGAAGGCGTGTTCGACGCGCTGCGCGAGCGCAACCTGCTATGGCCCGAACAGCTGCGGCTGGGCACCTTCGGTGATGCGCAGTTGCTGGATTTCCTGCCGATCCGGGTCAACGCGATTTCCCAGCAGCACGCGCAGATCGCCGAGCAGGTGCTGGAGCAGGCCATTCGCGCCATCGAACAGGGCGACTACCGCCCCGGCGTGATCGCCATCGAGCGCGAGCTGAAGGTCCGTCGCGGCTGACGCCCTCTTGCGGGCGCCGACGCACTGGCGGAAGCTTGTCGTCTTTCGAACAGCCCGCCTCCCCTGATGAACATCGAACAGATCACCCAGCGCCTGCATGCGATCCGCGATCGCAACGACTGGCAGCGCTTTCACAGCCCGAAGAACCTCGCCATGGCCGCCAGCGTGGAAATGGCCGAGCTGGTGGAAATCTTCCAGTGGCAGACCGAGGACGAGTCGCGCCAGCTATCGGTCGACAAGCTCGAGCACGCGGGCCAGGAGGTCGGCGACATCCTCATGTACCTGCTGCTGATGTGCAGCGAGCTGGGGATCGACATGGAACAGGCGCTGCTGGACAAGCTGGCCGACAACGAGCGGCGCTTCGTCCGATGAGCGACCGCCATTTCGACGAGCTGGCGACGCGTTTCGCCGAGAAGATCTACGGCGGCGCCAAGGGCGCGATCCGCCTGGCCGTGCTGCAGGCCGACCTGGCCGAGATCCTGCCGCCGCGCCCGCTGCGGGTGCTGGACATCGGCGCCGGGCTCGGCCATATGAGCCTCTGGCTGGCGCAGCAGGGACATGCGGTCACCCTCGCCGAGCCCGCCGAACCGATGCTGCAAGGCGCCCGCCAGCAGTTCGCCGACGCCGGTCAGCAGGCCACCTTCATCCAGGCACCCTGGCAGGAGGTGGAAGCGCATGTCGACGGCCGCTTCGACCTGGTCATCTGCCACGCCGTGATGGAGTGGCTCGCCGAGCCCCAGGCGATCCTGCCGGTGCTGCACCGCCTAACCGCGGCCGATGGCTGGCTGTCGCTGGCCTTCTACAACCGCGATGCGCTGATCTACCGCAACCTGCTCAAGGGCCACTTCAAGAAGCTGCGCAGCCAGACCTATGCCGGCGAGCGGCAGAGCCTGACCCCGCAGCAACCGCTGGACCCACGCGAACTGGCCGCGCAACTCGCGCCGCACTGGCAGGTCGAATCCAGCAGTGGCGTGCGCGTTTTCCATGACTACATGCCCGCCGATTTCCAGGCCCGCACCGAGCCGGCCGACCTCATCGAGATGGAACTGGCCTACCGCCGCCACCCCACCTTCGCCGGCCTCGGGCGCTATTTGCACTGGTTGTGCCGGCCACGCTGAGCCGGCCGGGAGGTTTCCATGTCGACCCGCGCGTTCTTGCCCTTGCTCTGCCTGACCCTCGCGGCCTGCCAGAGCCAGAACCCCTATACAGATGAATCGGCGCCGATCCCGCCCGCCCCTCCGGTGGAACAGATCCAGGCGCCCACCTACCCGGCCGCGCCACGGGACTTCTCCAGTTACCAGAACTGGAGCTGGCGCAGCCCGCCAGCGGGCACGGCCTCGATCAGCGGTGAAGAACTGCAGGAAATGGTCGCCGGCGCCCTCGATCAACATGGCCTGCGCCCGGCACCGGGCAATGCTCCGGGCGATGTACGGATCAGCGCCAGCGCCAGCAAGGAAACCCGAGTCCGCCAGACCTATGACAACTACGGCTACGGCCCGCATGTCGGCGTAGGCCGTTATGGCGGTGGCTACGGCACCGGGTATGGCGTCGGCACCAGTGTGCCCATCGTGCGCAACTACGAGGAGGAAGTCGTCTCGGTGCGCATCGAGATGTTCGATGCGGCCTCCGGGCAATCGGTCTGGAGCAATCGTGCCGAAGCGCGCCTGAGCGGCAGCAGGGCCAAGCAGCAAGATGCGGTGCGCCAGGCCGTCGAGCGGGCGCTGGCCGATTATCCGCCGCGCTGAGTGCGGCAAGTGGCTACGCGCCGAACGAAGGCGCCGGGCCTAGACTGAGCAGACCCTTCCCTGGAGAACGATCATGTTCCGCCGCCTGTTGCTGATTCCCCTACTCCTCGCCCTCGTCGCCTGCCAGGGCCCGCAGGTGCAGCGCGATTTCGATCCGACACGGGATTTCTCCGCCTATCGCGCCTGGAGCTGGAAGGAGCCGGCGCTGCAGTACCGTCCGGATGACCCGCGCATACAGAGCGACCTCACCGAGCAGCGCATCCGCGACGCCATTGCCGAGCAACTGGACCAGCGCGGACTGCGGCCCGCCACGGCGAGTGCCGCGGCCGGCGTGCAGGTGCAGGCCTGGTACATCGTCGACCAGCGAACCCAGCAATACACGACCACATCCGGCGCATGGGGTTATCCCTGGTACGGCTACTGGGGCGGGCCGATGTTCACCGATACCCGCACCATCGACTATCAGGTCGGCACACTGCAGATCGACCTGTATGACGCTACCGATGGCAAGCTGGTCTGGCGTGGCAGCGCCGAGCAGACCCTGAGCAGCCGCCAGGGCACCCCCGAGCAACGCGCCGGCAGCATGCGCGAGCTGGTGGCGCGGGTGCTGTCGCAGTATCCACCACGCTGAACGAAATGCCCGAATCTGTCAGGGTGCTGGCGAGCGGTCGCCGTGCTCGCCATACTGTCGCGCCCCTGATCCCGGAGACCCGAAATGCCTGCTGTTGCCTGGTGGTTGCTCACCCTGCCGTTCATTGCCGGAGCCATGCTGCCGTTGCAGGCCGGGATCAATGGTCAGGTGGCGCGCCAGCTCGGCAACGTCATGGGCGCGGCATTGCTTTCGTTCACCGTGGGAACACTGGCGCTGTTCGTCATCGTGGCAGTGCAGCGCGATATCCCGGCGCTGCAGACCCTCAAGGGCCTGCACTGGTGGCACTGGTGTGGCGGCCTATTGGGCGCCTTCTTTATCGCCACGGCTGCATTCGCCGCACCGCGCACCGGCGCGCTGCTGTTCATGGCGCTATTGCTGGCCGGACAGCTGTTCGTCGCCCTGCTGCTGGACCACTTCGGCTGGGCCGGCTTTCGTCAGTCACCCATCAGCCTGGGCAAGGTCGCCGGCCTGCTGCTGATCTTCGCCGGAGTCTGGCTGATCCAGCGTGGCTAGGTTTGCACAGCCAGGTCATTCTCACTGATGCTCGAAGGCGTAGAACAGATTGGGCTCGCTGACCAGATAGAGATTGCCCTGAGCGTCGAACGTCATGCCCTCGGCCTGCGGCACGCTGCGCTCGAGGCCGGCGAAACCGCGCCATAGCGAGCGGAAACTGACCAGCTCGCCCCTCGGCATCCAGCTCCAGCATCATCTTCGCCTCGTCGCTGAGCAACACGAGGTGACCGGTCTGCTCGTCGAAATGCACCGACGACAGGTCGCTGGCCATGTCCAGCTTGTCGATCGAGGCCTGGCGGTCGATGATCTTGATGTCCATGTCGCCGGCCAGGCTGCGCTTGATGCCGTGGATTTCATAGAGCTTGCGCGGCGAATGCTCCTTGACCACGAACAGACGATCGCCCGCTCGGTCGTAACCGACGCCTTCGAAACCGGTGTTGTCCGCCTCGTTCAGCGCCAGCGTGATGGAGCGTGCATCGGCGCGGCGCAGCGGGCCGGCCAGGTTCGGCACTTGCACCACCACCAGCGCCTGCTGGCGTTCCTCGGTCAGCACCAGCAGGTCGTCACCCAGATAGGTCACGCCCTCGACGTCTTCGAAGCCCTGCAGCGGATAGCGGGCGATGAACTCACCATCACGACCCAGCGCCAGCAGCTCCTCCGGGTTGTTGACCACAGCCCACAGATGGCCGCGACGCTCGTCGTAGGTCAGCCCGGACAGGTTGTCCTTAACCGTAGCCACGGGCAGCGCATCGATCTTCACCCGGTATTCCGGCAGCCACAGGCTGCGCCGCTCCCAGCTGTGCTCATGCCAGGCGGTTTTCAGCGTATAGAACAGGCGCTCGTCCAGATGCAGCGTCAGGGCGGCATACAGCAAGCCGAACAGAACGCCGCCATATATCCAGGCCGGGCGCAGCGTCGCGATTCGTCCCAGTTGCGCTCGGGCAAGGGCTCGCATCATCAGGTTTCTCTCTCAGGGAATACCGGACAGGCTGCCCGGGAGTTGTTGCAATGGAATGAAGGCAGGGGCACAGGGGGGCTCGCCAGAGACTACGCAGCCTCATACCGACCGCCCCATTGCGGCTTTGTTCCGGCTTGACCAATTGAACTCTCGGTCCCGGCCTGCAGCCAAATACCCAGGGCTGCGCTTGCGCGCCGCAATCGAACGTTCAGGAGAGTGATACATGCGGGTAGAAGGATTCTTCGAATGGCTGGGACAGGCGCTGGGCGCAGTCATACGTTTCATTGTCGAGGGACTGGGCGACTTCTTCGGCCTTTTTGCCAGAGCCGGACACAATTTCCTCGAGGGGCTTTCCCGCACGCTGGGAATGGACCGCTCGCTGCTGAGCCTGGTCGCGCTGGTTATCGGCCTGCTGTTGCTGGTCGCGGCCGTTCGCTCATTCTTCCGCGGCTCGATCATCGGCGGGCTGGTCTGGCTGTTCCTCGGCTTGTGGCTGCTGAGCTGGCTGATTCACTGATCGCGCCGACACATCGCCCGGTGCGCCCCGGGCACTGCGGTTTTTCCTCTTTTCCCACAGGCCACGTATAGTGCCGGGCCGTCCCGGAGGCCCGTAATGTCCCGCATGCTTGCCGCCTGGCGCCACGCGCCCACGCATCAGAAGGTGTGGGCTCTGGCCGCGCCGATGATCCTGTCGAACCTGTCCGTGCCGCTGGTCGCGCTGGTGGACAGCAGCGTGATCGGCCATCTGCCGCACGTTCACCAGCTGGGCGCGGTGGCGGTTGGCGGCAGCCTGTACACGCTGCTGGTGTGGGTGATGGGCTTCCTGCGCATGGGCACGACCGGTTTCGCCGCCCAGGCCGCTGGCCGCAACGATGGCGGCGCGCTGCGCCAGATATTGTTGCAGGGTCTGTTGCTGGCCGTCGGCTTCGCCCTGCTGCTGGGCACACTCGGTGTGCCGCTCAAGGGCGCCGCGCTGCAGCTGATGCAGCCCTCGGCGGAACTGAACGACCTGACCCGCGACTATTTCCACACGCGCCTGTTCGGCCTGCCTGCCGCGCTCGCCAGCTATGCACTGATCGGCTGGTTTCTCGGCACGCAGAACGCCCGCGCGCCGCTGGCCATTCTGCTGACGACCAACCTCAGCAATGTCGCGCTGGACCTGTGGTTCGTGCTCGGCCTCGACTGGGGCGTGGCCGGGGCCGCTCGCGCCTCGGTGATCGCCGAATGGAGCGGCGCGCTGCTTGGCCTGGCCCTTACTCGCAAGGCCCTGGCGCGTTATCCCGGCCGACTCGACACTCGCGCGCTGCGGCACTGGACAAGCTGGCGCCCGCTGATGGCGGTCAACCGCGACATTTTCCTGCGCTCGCTGGCACTGCAGCTGGTGTTCTTCCTGGTCACGGTGCAGGGCACCCGCCTGGGCGATGCCACAGTCGCCGCCAACGCCCTGCTGCTCAACGGCCTGCTGCTGACCGCGCATGCCCTCGACGGACTGGCCCATGCGGTGGAAGCCTTGAGCGGGCATGCCATCGGTGCAGGCGACCGCAACGCACTGCAACGGGTGATGGTGGTTGCCGGGGGTTGGTCATTGCTGGCCAGCATCGCCTTCGGCCTGTTCTTTCTGTTCGGCGGCCAGCTGTTCATCCAGTTGCAGACCGACATACCCGAAGTGCGCCAGACCGCGCTGACCTACTTGCCCTATCTGGCGGCGCTGCCGGTGATCGCGGTCTGGAGCTATCTGCTCGATGGCCTGTTCATCGGTGCCACCCGCGCCCGGGAGATGCGCGACAGCATGCTGCTGGCGGTGGCGCTGACGTTGCCGTTGGGCTGGCTGCTGCAGGGGCTCGGCAATCACGGCTTGTGGCTGGCGTTTCTCGCCTTCATGCTGACGCGCGGCATCTGCCTGGGCGTGCTCGCCTTGCGTCTGCAGCGCCGCGGCGCCTGGTTTACCATGAGCACGCCTGGCACCACCCATTCCGAAGGATGCTGAACATGGCCTATGCCATTGCCGCCTACCTGCACTTTCTGGCGATCTTCCTGCTCTTTGCCCTGTTGCTGCTGGAGCATCAGCTATTCCGCCAGCCGCTGACGCTGGAGCGCGCGCGCAGCCTGTTCCGCATCGACATAGCCTTTGGCATCACGGCCGCGGCCGTGCTGGCGAGCGGCATCGCCCGGGCAGTCTTCTACGGCAAGGGACTGGACTACTACCTGAAGAACAGCTTCTTTCACACCAAGGTCGGTTTGTTCGTGGTCGTCGCCGTCCTGTCCATCTACCCGACGCTGACCTTCCTGCGCTGGCGACCCGCGCTCACGGCAGGCCAGGCGCCGACCGTCTCGAGCGGCAGCGCCAGGTGGGTCAAGCTGACCATCCGCCTGGAGCTGCTGCTGCTCGCGCTGATTCCCCTGCTGGCGGCGCTGATGGCACGGGGCTTTGGCGTCATGCCCGGCTGACGCCGGGCACCCATCAGGGCGTCAGGTAGGACGAACGCGTCAGGCCCAGGCGCAGCGCGTCGATGTACTGCGTGCGCTCCTTGGCGCTCAGCTTGGCGCTGGCGACCTTGTCGCGGTAGTAGGTCATCAGCTCCTCGGGCGACAGGTGCACATAGCGCAGCATGTCCTCGATGGTGTCGTGGGTCTCGATGCCGGCGTGGTAGTAACTGCCGTCCTCTCGCTGATAGACGTTCACCGAATCGGTATCGCCGAACAGGTTGTGCATGTCGCCGAGAATCTCCTGATAGGCACCCACCAGGAACACGCCGAGAAAATACTCCTCGCCGGGCGCGACCTCGTGCACCGGCATGCTGCTCTCGATGCTCTGCTCGTCGACGTAGTGCTTGATCTTGCCGTCCGAGTCGCAGGTCAGATCCTGCAGCACGGCGCGCCGCACCGGCTCCTCGGTCAACCGCTGCAGCGGCACGATCGGCAGGATCTGGTCGATCGCCCAGGTGTCCGGCAGGCTCTGGAACACCGAGAAGTTACAGATGTACTTGTCCGCCAACTTGTCGTTGAGCTCGTCGAGCACCGCCCGATGCGAGCGCTGACGGGCCTTGAGCTGGTTGTACAGACGACGGCAGATGGCGAAGTAGCTCTGCTCGGCCAGCGCCTTCTGCGCCAGGGTCAGCTTGCCGGAGGCGTATTGCGCGCTGGACTCGCTCATATAGTGAGTGGCGCGCCAGTAGGTTTCGGTGACCATTTCCGGGTCGGTCGGGCCGAGCAGATCGGCCAGAGACTGGACGATTTCCGGCAGATCGTCGTAATTATCGATCACCGGCAACTCGTCGTTGTGCCGCTCGACGTCGGTGACCTGCATGACCAGCACCGCATGATGCGCCGTCATCGCCCGGCCGCTCTCGGAGAAGATGTTCGGGTGCGGCAGGCCCTGTGCCTCGCAGAACTCCTTGAGCATGCCGACCACGGTACCGGCGTATTCGTCGATGTCGTAGTTGATCGAGCTGGCATTGCGCGAGTGGGTGCCGTCGTAGTCGACACCCAGGCCGCCGCCGACGTCGATGTAATCGACCGGCAGCCCGAGTGCACGCAATTCGGCGTAATAGCGGATGGCCTCCCGGAAGCCCTGGCGGTAATCGGCCAGGTTGGCGATCTGCGAGCCCATGTGGAAGTGCAACAGGCGAATACCCTGGTCCATTTCGACTGCGCGGAAGCGTTCGATCACCGAGAGCAGCTGCGCCGCGGACAGGCCGAACTTCGAGCGCTCGCCGCCGGTATCGGCCCACTTCGAAGACGCCAGCGACGACAGGCGCACACGCAGGCCGACCTGCGGGGTCAGCTTGAGCTCGTTGGCCTCCTCGATCACCAGGCCGACCTCGGACTCCTTCTCGATGACGATGAACACATTGTGGCCGAGCTTCTGCCCCATCAGCGCCAGGCGGATGAACTCGCGGTCCTTGTAGCCATTGCAGACAATGGTGCCGCCCTTCGGCGCCAGCGCCAGCACCGCCATCAGCTCCGGCTTGGAGCCTGCCTCCAGGCCGATGGAAACGTTCTGCGTGGCGATGATGTTCTCCACCACCGCTTCCTGCTGATTGACCTTGATCGGGTACAACGCGGTGTACTTGCCGGCGTACTCCATGCGCTCGATGTTGGCGTCGAAGGCTCCGGTCAGGCGCCGCACGCGGTCCTGCAGGATGCCGGGAAACCGCACCAGCAGCGGCAGCGACAGCCCCGCCTCGCGCAGCTGTTCGATCAGCCCGTTGAACTCGATCGGCTCGCCGCTGGGGCCCTGCGGGCGAACCTCGACGTTGCCCTGATCATTGATCGCGAAGTAACCGGCACCCCAGTGGCGAATGCCATAGATGCTGCGGCTATCGGCAGCGGTCCACTGGCTGCCGTCATCTTTACGTGTGCGTCGTACGGGCATCGAAGCCTCCCGGAAAGAATTGAACGTTTCGCCTCAGGCAGATGCGCCCGGCGAAGGCTATGCGGCTTCGACAGCCGATATGCGTGAAAAGGTGAAAATTGGTGAGGCGGTCACAGCGACATCAGCCACCGGACTTCTTGGCCTTGAAGCCGCGTTTGCCGAGTTCGTCGAGCAGCAGCTGGACATGATCGCCCTGAATCTCGATGACGCTTTCCTTCAGCGCACCGCCCGTGCCGCAGCGGCGTTTCAGCGCGCTGGCGAGCTCCTTGAGCTCGCTCTCCGGCAGGGGCACGCCACTGATGGTCGTCACCGTCTTGCCACCTCGGCCCTTGCTCTCGCGGCGCACCCGCGCAATGCCGTCGCCTTCGGGCAGGACGCTCTGTTTGCAGATGCAACTGCCCAGTGGTTGACTGCACTCGGGACAATGCCGGCCGGCATCGGTGGAATAGACCAGCCCGCTAAGGCCGGCCAGGGAAGTGGTTTTCTTCGCCACACAAACCTCACTCGCCAATCTGGCTCTGCCTGGCAGAGCCGAAGTGCCGGCTAATTTACCAGCAATGCGAGTTGGTGGCAGGACAGAGTCCGGGCAGCGGGATCGAAGCCCGGACTTCGTGAGGCTGGAGCACGGCGAAGAACCGATCAGCCCTTCTCATCAGCAAGACGCCCGGCTGGCGCATAAGGCGCTGGATCGACGATCGGCTCGCGGCCGAGCATCAGGTCCGCCAGCAGCTGGCAGGACGCCGGCGCCAGTACCAACCCGTTGCGGAAGTGCCCGCAGTTCAGCCACAGCCCATCGAAGCCGCTCACCGGTCCTATATAAGGCACGCCGTCCGGCGAACCGGGCCGCAGACCTGCCCAGTGCTTGACCACTTGCGCGTCGGCCAGCGCGGGCAGCAATTCGATTGCTGTCGCTCGCAGGCTTTGCAGCGCATCCTCGGTGGGCGTCTTGTCGAAGCCGACATCTTCCAGCGTGCTGCCGACCAGGATATGGCCGTCGCGCCGCGGAATGGCATAGCGCCGCTTGGCCAGTACCATGCTCGGCAAGAAGTCTTCGGCGCACTTGAAGAGGATCATCTGCCCCTTCATCGGCTTGACCGGAATCTCCAGCCCCAGCGTCGCCAGCAGCTGTGCACTCCATGCGCCCGCCGCCACTACAACCTGATCCGCCCGCATCTCGCCCTGCGCCGTCTGCACGCCCACAATGCGCGAACCGTCGCGGAGGAAACCCTCGACCGGGCACTGCTCGATCACATCCACATTCGGCAACTGCCGCAGCGCTTCGCGCAAGGCACGGAGCAGACGGGGATTGCGAATGTTGGCGACACCCTCCATGTAGACGGCACGCTCGTAACCCTCACCCAGCGCAGGCACTGCCTGGTGCACGGTCTCCATCGACACCGATTGCAACGGTCGGTCATAGCGCTCGGCCCAACTCAGCGCCTCGGCCTCGTCGTGCAGGTCGAGCCAGTAGAGGCCCGTCACATGCACCTCGGGGTCCACCCCCGTCTCTTCCAGAAGCCCCTCGCCAAGCTGCGGATAGAAATCCTGCGACCAATGCGCCAGCGCCGTAACCGCCGGGCTGTAGCGCCACGGGTACAGAGGCGAAACGATCCCGCCGCCAGCCCAGGAGGCTTCGCTGCCTGTTGCAGATGCCTCGATCAACGTTACCGGCGCGCCTGCAGTAGCCAGTTTGTAAGCTGTCAGCAGGCCGATAACGCCGCCCCCCACCACAATCACATGTTGCTTCACGCAGCCTCCGGCACTCAGGTTCACAATTTCAGCCATTTATCCTTGGACTCACCGCAGCGCTGGTCTACAAAGGCCGTGCTTCATTAATTAAATGAAATAAAGCGGTACTGCCAGGACGGCGAACATGATACTTGCAAAGGAACTGCACCATGCCGAACCAGAATCAAGGCTTCACGCTTATCGAGTTGCTTCTGACCCTCGTCGTACTTTCCATTGTGCTAGCGCTCGCGATACCAAGCTTTACCGCCGCCCTCGATTCCGTCAGACAACGTACGCAGGTTAATCAGCTCTTGGCTGACCTCAACTTCGCACGCAGCCGGGCGATAACAAGCCGGCGTCCAGTCAGCGTCTGTGCCGGAACCTCAGGTTGCGATGGATTACAAGATTGGAGCGGCGAGGTGCTGATATTCAACGATATCGACGGCAATGGCGCATTCGACGCGACCGACGATATTGCATTACGGGTCACCAATGTTTCAGCGAACCACTCCTGGAGATGGCGAAACTTTCGTCAGCAGCGACATATTACATTTAAGCCCGACGGGACCACCCACAGCCTGAATGGCAGCTTCATTCTGTGCCGCCAGGGAGTAGCCCTGAAGAAGATCGTGATCAACATCACAGGGCGCACGAGACTTGCTGCACCCACCGCCGACGACCTTTGCACCTAACATGCCGCACAGTCTTCGAAACCGACCGGACGTCCGGGCGGCATGGGAAGCGAAACGGCAAATCGGGATGATCTGATGACCTTGCAATCGAGAAGAACCATGCGGTATTCCCGAGGCTTCACCCTCATAGAACTCCTGATCACATTGTCGATCTTGGCGATCCTCCTCGCGATCGCGGCACCGTCTTTCAGAGACCTCATCCAGAGTAACCGAACCCAGACCATCGCCAACGACCTGACCACGGCGCTGCAGTTCGCTCGCTCCGAAGCCGTCAAGCGCGGGGTCAACGTCGACATATGCCGACGCAATGGCAACACCTGTGCGAACGCCGCCGACTGGGGCAATGGATGGTTGGTCAAGGTAAGCGGCGGTGCCTTGCTTCGAGTCTGGGAAGCAGTCGGAGGCCAGGACACCGTTACCGGCCCTAGCGAAACGCTCACCTATCGCCCGAATGGCCTGCTCACCAAAGCAAGCAACGCCGCTGACACCACCTTCACCGTTGCCTTTTCCAACTGCACCGGTAAGCCGCAATACAGCATCGCGCTGACCGCAACAGGACGAGTGACGAGTGCAAAAGGAACCTGCCCATGAGACGCCCCCCATCACCTTCTGCCAGCCAGCGCGGCGCGACACTCATCGAGGTGCTCGTCGCCATGCTGGTACTTTCCATCGGCCTGCTCGGTCTGGCGGGCATGCAGATGACCGCGTTGAAGAGTAACCAGAGCGCGTACCATCGATCGCAGGCAACGGTACTCGCGTACGACATCATCGATCGCATGCGCGCCAATCGCGCCGATGCACTAAATGGCGTTTACGACATTGCTTTGCAGAACCAAGCCTGCGACCCGGAACTGTCCCCTAGCGGATCGCTCGCCAAGAAAGATATGGCGGAGTGGCTGAACTCACTTTCATGTCTTCTTTCTTCTGACGCCAAAGGCAGTGTCGTGCGCAACGGCCGGATTTTCACCATTTCCATCGAGTGGAACGATAATCGCGGGCGCATCGACGCAGCCGATGACGATGACCGCGAAACCTTTGTCTATCGGACGCAACTATGAAAACAGTCTCTATAAACCGGCAGCTGGGTTTGTCGCTCATCGAGCTGATGGTCGCCATGTTGATCAGCCTCATCTTGCTCGGTGGGGTATTGCAGGTTTTTCTATCCAGCAAGGATATGTACCGGACCAATACGGCCGTAGCCCGCGTTCAGGAAGCAGGTCGCTTTGCAACTGAATTCATGGCCTTCGACGTACGTCAGGCCGGCTACAAGGGCGAGTGCCTGAGCGATCCGCTCACTCATTTGAATCTGGGTTCGGCGACAACCGATACGAAGAACGCCTTCAGCACGTCGCCCGCTATTCAAGGTTGGGACAACAGCAAGCCTGTCATATTCGGTGCAGGGGATAGTGTGCGTGCAGACACCGACGCGTTCATTGTCAAGTATGCCGGTGACGGAAAGGAGTTCGACCCCCAGGGTACTAATAACGCTCAAACCCCAAGCCTGGGTGTGGAAGTTAAAGTAGATGATGAAAAAGGGACCGGCGCGTACGCAGGTCAAATTGTTCTACTTGGAAACTCCACTGGCTGCGACATCTTCCAAAATACCAACAACGCCAATGCAAGTTCTTTTCAAAGAGCTGGCAGGAACGTCACCCCTGGCAATGAGGTTCCCGCCGCTCACTGGAGTCAGTCATACCAGAAGAAACTCACTTCTTACATATTCCGCAGCCATACCTATTACGTACGGGAGAATGCCGGAAGACTTCCTTCGCTGGTTCGCAAAGCACTAACGCCGTCCGGCAATAACGTTGTATTTGCCGATGAGGAGCTCGTTGAAGGCGTTATTGATATGCAGGTCACCTACGGCCTGGACCAAGACGGAGATCGTCTTGCAGACCAGTACGTAAAGGCCGGTACCAATAACCTCGTCGCCACCGGCACAGGGGATTGGAACAAGGTAGTTTCAGCGCGCATCTCGATTCTGGCAATCAGCCCCGAAACCAATGTTCTGGACGAGCCTCAGACATTCGTATTCCCCGCCGCCGTCGGCATCGAGCGGGACGACGACTACGCAACTTATGAAGATGACGGCACGGTCACCATCAAGAACAACAGGGTCGCGCAGGTTTATACCGCCACTGTGGCCATACGGAATCGTCTGCCATGAAACAAGGATCTTTTAATCATTCGCGTCAACGCGGGGCCGTCCTGCTCGTTGCACTCATCATGCTGTTATTGCTCACTATCCTTGGAGCCGCAGCGATGCGCGACACCAATCTTCAGGAACGCATGGCAGGCAATATGCGAGACCACACGCTGGCATTTCAGGCCGCTGAAGCCGCACTTCGGTTTGCCGAACAGGAAGTCAAAACGGATTACGACAATCTGGTCAACGACTCCCTATATCCAGTGGATGACGAGTCACCAGACGTCGTGACCTTCACCGGCTTCAAAGGCGGTGTTTATCAGGCGCCTACTTACACCATTACCCGCCTGCCCCATCCGGGGCAACTCGACATGCAGAACATGGTCAACCCGACGACCGCCGGAGGCGACTCGCTCGCCGCCGGGGAGTCGCTGATTCTCGATTTTGTTCTGGTGCGCATAGAGGCAACCGGCACCGGTGCCAGCCCGGACTCGAAGGTAACCCTTCGTTCCCTGTATTTCGTAGAGGAGTGACATGATGCCGCTCAATCATCGCCATATGCCCAGGAACAGCGCCGCCAGCACCTTGCGCCCGTTGATGCTTGCCGGAACCGCACTGTGCTGGACACTTGCTGCCAGCCAGGCTACGGCCGATGTAGCACAGACCCCTCTACTCCTAGGCGGGGGGAACGTTCCTGGAAATCTGGCACTTGTTCCTTCGGTGGAGTGGCCGACGCTCCTGTCTATCGCGAACACTGGAAACTACAGTTCCGCCAGCACGTATCTTGGCTACTTTGACTCTGCCAAGTGCTACACCTATGACAA
Source organism: Pseudomonas sp. LM13 (assembly GCF_041381355.1). NCBI lineage: Bacteria > Pseudomonadati > Pseudomonadota > Gammaproteobacteria > Pseudomonadales > Pseudomonadaceae > Pseudomonas > Pseudomonas sp. LM13. The sequence continues at coordinate 183,390 of NZ_JACBXH010000002.1, read as the reverse complement.
GGCAAACGAATGGTTTGAGCCAAGTGGCTACGCTACCGCCAGAAAATGCAGTGGAAATCAGCAGTGGAGCGGCAACTTTCTGAACTGGGCAGGGACCCCAACCATCGACCCCTTCCGCAGCGCTCTCACCGGCGGCTATCGCTATGTTGATAGCGTAGGCCTCACGGTCCTCGAAAAGGCTAGGCACACGGGACAAAGCACAGCGGGTGACCGCACCGCAAGTGCCAATGTACCTCAAGCTGAAATTGCAGGGGCAACACCTGCCAAAAGCGACTGGTCAAATTTTTACCTGCGCCTTAACGGGCTTGGCGTAGATATGTTGTTTTCTAACTGGAACAACAAACTGGGCGATGATGCGACGTCTCAAGCCGAGCAGGTCGCATATGACCCCTCAACAAGTGCGCAATGGGACAATGGGCGCCTACGCATGAGCTATACGCCTGCAAACGGCACGGTAAAGTCCGTTTACCGCCTGAAAATCCGCGTAAAGGTATGTGTCCCCGGAAAGCTAGAAGCCAATTGCAAAAAGTACAGCGATTCCAATTACAAACCCGAAGGTTTGCTACAGCAATATTCGGATAGTATCCGTTACAGCGTATTTGGCTATCTTAATGACGAGAACCAAAAGCGCGATGGCGGCGTGTTGCGTGCGGGACAAAAATACATCGGACCGCTAATGAGAGAACGTGGCATTGCCGGACAGTTGCAAAACACTAACGCGGAGTGGGACAGCGAAACTGGAGTTCTTATCACAAACCCCAACCCGGCCGATGCTACCGTTACCGCAACCTTGTTCGGCCGAAGCGTGACAAATAGTGGAGTTATAAACTACCTCAACAAGTTTGGGCAGCTTACAAGCTACAATCACAAAAGCAACGACCCCGTCAGCGAACTCTATTATTCCGCTTTCCGTTATTTCCGGAACCTCGGCAATGTTGCCGAATACAGCACGCCGACTCCCGCGCACAACGCCTCCGCGGGTGGCACCACGAAGGACAAGTGGTTGGACGGCTTCCCTGTCATCACGAACTGGAACGATCCGATTCAATACGCGTGTCAAAAGAACGTCATCCTAGGTATCGGGGACACGAATACCCACGCGGACCGCAATCTGCCTGGAGCAACCACGAGCACACGCGAGCCTGCGGCACCAGCGCAAATTACAGCCGATACGTTCAACGTCGCGGCCGCTACAGCTAAGGTGGGCACGCTGGAAGGCGTGGACGTCAAAGCCTACTCCTCCGATACGTTTGGCGACTGCTGCAGCAATAATTCCGCCTATATCGCAGGCATGGCCTACCACGCCAATACCGTCGACCTTCGCGAGGATATTAGCGGCGAGCAATTGCTCAGCACGCATTGGGTTGATGTTCGTGAAAATCAGGTACTCAAGGCGCGTGCAAAAAACCAGTACTGGCTCGCGGCCAAGTATGGCGGTTTCAAGATTCCCGAGGATGTGGACTTTGGCGACCCCTATGACCGTACGGACCCTCTCCCCAACAGTTGGTGGAGCAATGGTGATCTTACTGAGAAAAGCGAGCTTCGCCCCCGCAACTTCTATGTCGCCAGTGACGCCACCAAAATGGTGGAAAGTCTGAAGACAGCATTTGCCAATATTGCTGATGAAGTTCGCAGCACCACAGCGGCGCTGTCTACGAACTCCACCAAACTCGAAACCGACACGGTTGTATTCCAGTCTATGCTCGATAGCGCAGACTGGAGCGGTAATCTGTTAGCCAAAGCTGTAGCCAGCAACGGTACGGTCAGCGAGACCCCAACTTGGAAGGCAGCGGAAAAGCTCGACGCATTGACTGATGCGCAGATTTCGGATCGCAGCATCCTCACATCCCTACCGCCAACGGCAGACACAACTTCAGGTGCGCTGATTTCCACTACAGGGCGAACGTTTTTCTGGGACCAATTGAGTTCTGCCCAGCAGGAAGCCTTGAGAATGACAGCGGGAGGATCATTGGCGACCGAGGAGGTTGGTCAAAACCGGCTCGCTTTCATTCGCGGCGTCCGCAGCCTGGAGCGCACCGATGCCGCGCCGAACAATCCGTTCCGTCAGCGGGGCAGCCGTCTTGGTGACATCGCGAATTCGGATCCACAGTACATTCACAAGCAGAACTTCGGTTACTCGCAACTGCCGGAAACAGCTGGTTTCAACGCCGCCGCGAAAAGCGCCTATATCACTTTCCGCGCCTCCAGCAGCTACCAGAATCGCCCTCCACTGGTAGTGGTAGGCGCAAACGATGGGATGTTGCACGGATTTGATGCCAGCTTGGGCGCAAACGGTGGCAAGGAACTGTTTGCTTACGTGCCGAACGACCTGATCGATGAGCTCTATGCGCTTACAGATCCTACCTACTCACACCGCTACTATGTCGACGGCACTCCGCGTATCGGTGACGCCTGGGTCGGCAATGCATGGAAAACTCTGGTCATAGGTTCGTCCGGAGCGGGGGGCCGCAGTATCTTCGCACTCGACATCTCCGACCCGGAAGGCATGTCGAGCAGTAGCGTGCTCTGGGAGTTCACCCATGCGGAAATGGGTTATAGCCTTGGACGTCCCAGCTTGGTTCCACTCTACAATGGCAAGTTCGGCGTCGTGGTCACGAGCGGCTATGACCGCCCTACGAGCACAACCAGCGGATATGTGTGGCTGCTCGACGCAGCCGACGGCAGTGTTCTGAAGCGCTTCGAGCTGCCTAACAGCGGAGATCTGGGATCGCCTCTGGTCGTTGACCTCGACAATGACCGTGTCGCTGATCGGATTTACGCTGCCGATACCAACGGCAATGTTTGGCGACTGGACATCAATAGCACGAGCACCGGCGACTGGGACGCGCCGGCCAGCTTGAAAGCGGGAGGCAGCATCACTCCGTTGTTCATCGCAAAAGACAGCACCGGGGCTCGCCAGCCGATCACGGCTCCGCTGGATGCTGCCTACACCAAGGATCGGAAGATCATGTTGGTCTTCGGCACCGGCAGCTTCTACCAGACAACCGATAATGAGATCCCTGCGTCACCTCAGGTCCAGTCGTTCTACGGCATCATCGATAGCGGCTCTCAGGTCGATGGACGTAGCAATTTGCTGGAACAGGAAATCTTGAAGGAAGTCGCCGGCGCAACCCTCAATGCGAGAGCAGTCAGCCAGAACACGCTGGAAGACAGCCACTTGGGTTGGTTCCTAGACTTGCAATGGAAGACATCGAGGAATGGCCCAGGGCCGAAGGGTGAACGAGTTATCTCGCAGGCTCAGCTAGGCGGTAATAGAGTCACTTTCAGCACTCTTATTCCCTCTGCTGACCCCTGTGACGCTGGTGGAACTAGTTGGATCATGAGCCTCGATCTAGCTACCGGCAGCAGGCTCGTTTACTCATATTTCGATTACAACGGAGATGGGAAGATTGACGAGAACGACTTTATCGAACTGGATGACGGGACGAAGGTACCAGTAAGCGGGGTAGCGGACCCGGACGAAGGTGCAGTCAAAGGCACGATAGGCCTTAACGATCAGGAGAGCGGAAAGCGCTATCTGTGCTATGCCAGCTCTGCATCCAGTGCCGATGCGGATGGTGTGACCCCGGTATGTATTGAGGTCATGGGCGATAACAACGATTCCAACCGCCTTTCCTGGAACGAAGTGAGGAACAACCTTTGAAACTTTATAGATTCAGCCGTGAGGCGAGCTTCGGCTTTACGCTGATTGAGCTGATGATCGTTGTCGCGATCATCGGCATCATCGCCGCAGTCGCCTATCCGAGCTATCAGGAGTACGTCCGCAATGCCAAGCGTGCGGACGCTGAGACCGCGCTCATGGAATTAGCCCATTTCATGGAGCGTTATTACACCGCCAATGGCCGCTATGTCGACGGGGACGGCGACGAGCCCGACCTGCCATTTACCCAAGCTCCACGGGACGGCGGAACCAAGGCTTACGACATCGAGCTTGTCGAGGCCAGCACATCCGCCACCGCTTACGTTCTGCAAGCGGTACCGACAGGAAGTATGGCCAACGATAAATGCGGCACTCTGACGCTAGCCAACACCGGCGCCAAGGGACAAAAAGCAGGCATGACAACAGCCGAATGCTGGAAACGCTGAACGGCTGAACCGAAAACGCCCGGCATAACCGGGCGTTTTCGTTTGCGAGCCTCTTAAACCGCCTTCAACCGCAACTCCTTCGGCATGGAGAACGTCACGTTCTCCGGCCGCCCTTCCAGCTCATTCATGTCAGTGGCGCCCCACTCCTTCAGCTGCTCGATTACCCCACGCACCAGCACCTCAGGTGCCGATGCGCCGGCAGTGATGCCGATGCGCTCGACGCTCTCGAACCACTCGCGCTTGAGGTCCTCGGCGCCGTCGATCAGATACGCGGGTGTGTTCATGCGCTCTGCCAGCTCACGCAGACGGTTCGAATTTGAGCTGTTGGGGCTACCGACTACCAGTACCACGTCGCATTCATCGGCCAGTTGCTTCACCGCATCCTGGCGATTCTGTGTGGCGTAGCAGATGTCGTCCTTGCGTGGACCGCCGATGCTCGGGTACTTGCTGCGCAGCGCGTCGATGACGCGACTGGTGTCATCCATGGACAACGTGGTCTGGGTGACGAACGCCAGGACCTCGTGGTTGCGCACCTGCAGCTGGGCAACATCCTCTTCATCCTCGACCAGGTAGATCGCGCCGCCATTGCGCGCGTCGTACTGCCCCATGGTTCCTTCGACTTCAGGGTGGCCCTGGTGGCCGATGAGGATGCATTCGCGCCCTTCACGGCTGTACTTGGTCACTTCCAGATGCACCTTGGTCACCAGCGGACAGGTGGCGTCGAATACCTTCAGGCCGCGTTTCTCCGCTTCCTGCCGAACGGCCTGCGAAACGCCATGGGCGCTGAAGATGACGATGACGTTGTCCGGCACCTGATCCAGCTCCTCGACGAAGACCGCACCGCGGGCACGCAGGTCTTCCACGACGAACTTGTTGTGCACGACCTCATGTCGCACATAGATCGGAGGTCCGAAGACTTCCAGAGCGCGGTTGACGATTTCGATGGCGCGATCTACACCCGCGCAGAAGCCGCGAGGGTTGGCGAGTTTGATTTGCATGATGGGTCTCGGCACGCGAAGGCTTGATGACGGGGGAGTGTAACGCGATACGTGCGGGCATTCTCGGGTGCCCTTCGTCAGCCGGCGGACGCGAACGTCCCCGCCGGCTGCGAGCCGGTTACACCGGTTTGACGTCGATGATTTCGACTTCGAACGTAAGGGTCTTGCCAGCCAGAGGATGGTTGAAGTCCACAGTGACCTGATTGTCATCGAAGGCTTTCACCACCCCTGGCAGCTCGGTGCGGGCCGCGTCCTGAAAGCTCACCATCAAGCCTTCGGAGAGGTCCATCCCGGCGAACTGGCTGCGCGGCATGACCTGCACGTTCTGCGGGTTGATCTGGCCGAAGCCCTGCTCCGGAGCAATCTGCAGGGTGCGCTTGTCACCGGCCTTGAGCCCATAGAGCTGTTGCTCGAAACCCGGCAGCAAGTTGCCGTCACCCACCTTGAAGGTGGCCGGTTTCTTGTCAAACGTGCTGTCGACCAGCTCGCCCGTCTCCAGGCCGAGCGCAAAATGCAGGGTGACTTCCTTGTCCGGCCCAATGCGCTGTTCAGTCATGTGCGGATTCTCCGGTCTTGTTGCCCTTGAACATATCCAGCGCCAGCATCACGGCGCCTACGGTAATGGCGCTATCGGCGATGTTGAACGCCGGGAAGTACCAGCGGTTCTGCCAATGCACCAGGATGAAGTCGACCACGTGGCCGAGCACCACGCGGTCATAGAGGTTGCCCAAAGCGCCTCCCAATACCAAAGCCAACGCAACGGCGAGCCAGGTTTCGCTGGCCTTCAGGCGCTTGAGCCAGACCACCAGCACGACGCTCACGCCAATGGCGATCGCCGCGAACAGCCAGCGCTGCCAGCCGCTGTGGTCGGCCAGAAAGCTGAACGCCGCACCGGTGTTGTAGGCCAGGGTCCAGGCGAAGTAGTCGGGGATGACCTCGACCTTCTGGTACAGGCTGAAATTGGCCTCGAACCAGTGCTTGGTGGCCTGATCGAGGGCGATGACCAATACGCTCAGCCAGAGCCAGGCAAGCTTGCCGAAACGCGCCGTCATGCAGTGACCTCCGCTGAAACACGACGCGGCAGAGCGCGCGTCAGTCCAGCAGCAGTGAAGACCGCATCGTGATGGTGAGCTGAAGCCCAGCCTGCGATCGGCTGCACGGACTCACGCATAGTGACGGACCTCACCGGCGCCTTCGATGTTTTCCACGCAGCGTCCACAGATTTCCGGGTGTTCGGCATGGCTGCCCACGTCCGGCAAATGGTGCCAGCAGCGGCCGCACTTGCTGTGCTCGGTCTTGCGGACCAGCAATTTGAGACCGGCCAGTTCGCTGTCCACTGCCTCGACGGGCGCCTGCGCCAATGGTGCGATGTCTACCGCCGAAGTGATCAGAACGAAGCGCAGCTCACTACCAAGACGGGCCAGCTCGCCGGCCAGCGACTCCTCGGCATACAGGGTGACTTCGGCCTGCAGGTTACCGCCGATGGCCTTGGCGTTGCGCTGGTTCTCCAGCTCCTTGTTCACTGCCGCCTTGACCTCCATGACCTTGTCCCAGAACGGGCGACCCAGCTCGAAGCCTTCCGGCAGCTCGGCAAGCCCTTCGTACCAGGTATTGAGCATCACCGACTCGTTGCGCTCGCCCGGCAGGTACTGCCAGATCTCTTCGGCGGTGAACGCCAGGATCGGTGCGATCCAGCGCACCAGCGCCTCGGCAATGTGGTACAGCGCCGTCTGGCAGGAACGCCGCGGCAGACTGTCGGCGCCGGTGGTGTACTGGCGGTCCTTGATGATGTCCAGGTAGAAGCCGCCCAGCTCCTGCACGCAGAAGTTGTGCACCTTCTGGTAGACGTTCCAGAAACGGTAGGTGGTGTAAGCCTCCTCGATCTCGCGTTGCAGCAGCAGCGCACGATCAATGGCCCAGCGATCCAGCGCAATCAGCTGATCGTTCGGCACCATGTGCTGCGCCGGGTCGAAGCCGTCGAGATTCGAGAGCAGGAAGCGCGCGGTGTTGCGGATGCGTCGATAGGCATCGGCGCTGCGCTGCAGGATCTGCTTGGAAACCGCCATCTCGCCGGAATAGTCGGTGGCCGAGACCCACAGACGCAGGATATCGGCCCCCATGCTGTCGGTGATCTCCTGCGGCGCGATGACGTTGCCGAGGGACTTGGACATCTTGCGGCCATTCTCGTCCACGGTGAAACCGTGGGTGAGCAGCCCCTTGTACGGAGCGTGCCCGTCGATGGCGGCGCCGGTCAGCAGCGAGGAATGGAACCAGCCGCGATGCTGATCGGAGCCTTCCAGATAGAGGTCGGCACGCGGCCCCTGCTCGTGGCCCATGGGGTGCGAGCCGCGCATCACGTGCCAGTGGGTGGTGCCGGAATCGAACCAGACATCCAGGGTGTCGGTGATCTTTTCGTACTGCGCCGCTTCGTCGCCAAGCAGTTCGGCGGCATCCAGCTTCGACCAGGCCTCGATACCGCCCTGCTCCACACGCTGTGCCACCTGCTCCATCAGCTCGACGGTGCGCGGGTGCAGTTCGCCGCTTTCCTTGTGTAGGAAGAACGGGATCGGCACGCCCCAAGTGCGCTGTCGCGAGATGCACCAGTCCGGACGCCCGGCAATCATGCCGTGCAGGCGCGCCTGGCCCCAGGCCGGGACGAATTCGGTCTGTTCGATGGCATCCAGCGCACGGCGGCGCAACGAGCTGCCATCGTGGGCAACCTTGTCCATGCCGACGAACCACTGCGCCGTGGCGCGGTAGATCAGCGGGGTCTTGTGCCGCCAGCAGTGCATGTAGCTGTGCTGGATCGACTCGTGCTTGAGCAGCGCGCCCACCTCGGCGAGCTTCTCGACGATCGCGGGGTTGGCCTTCCAGATGAACTGGCCGCCGAAGAACGGCAGGTCCGGGACATAGACGCCATTGCTCTGCACCGGGCCGAGAATGTCATCGTTCTCCATGCCGTAGTGCTTGCAGGAGCGGAAGTCGTCCTCACCGTATGCGGGCGCGGAGTGGACGATGCCGGTACCGGCACCGGTTTCCACATAATCGGCCAGATAGACCGGCGCGAAGCGCTCGTAGAACGGATGACGGAAGCGGATCAGCTCCAGCGCCTTGCCCTCGCAACGGGCGATGACTTCCCCGGCCAGGCCATAGCGCTGCAGACAGGACTCGACCAGTTCTTCGGCCAGCACCAGCAGACGCTCGCCGGTGTCCACCAGCGCATAGACGAACTCGGGATGCACGTTCAGCGCCTGGTTGGCCGGAATGGTCCAGGGCGTGGTGGTCCAGATGACGATGCTGGCGCGCTTGGCCAGACTGGCCAGGCCGAACGCGGCGGCCAGCTTGTCGGCGTCCTCGACATCGAAGGCGACGTCGATGGCATCGGATTTCTTGTCCTGATACTCCACCTCGGCCTCTGCCAGCGCCGAGCCGCAGTCGAAGCACCAGTTGACCGGCTTCAGCCCCTTGAAGACAAAACCACCCTCGACCATCTTGGCCAGCGCCCGGATTTCCCCGGCCTCATTGGCGAAGTCCATGGTCTTGTAGGGGTTGTCCCAGTCGCCCAGAACGCCGAGACGAATGAAATCGGCCTTCTGCCCTTCGATCTGCTCGGCGGCGTAGGCGCGGCACCGCTCGCGGGTCAGATCCGCTGGCTGGTTCTTGCCGAAGGTGGTCTCGACCTTGTGCTCGATTGGCAGACCGTGGCAGTCCCAACCCGGCACGTAAGGTGCGTCGAACCCGGCAAGGGTACGCGAGCGGACGATCATGTCCTTGATGACCTTGTTCACCGCATGGCCGATGTGGATGTTGCCGTTGGCGTACGGCGGGCCATCGTGCAGGATGAACTTCGGGCGTCCCTCGCCGATCTGCCGCAGCTTCCGGTACAGGTCGATGCTGTTCCAGCGCTGCAGAATCTCCGGCTCGCGCTGTGGCAGACCGGCCTTCATCGGAAATGCCGTGGACGGCAGATTGAGGGTCGCTTTGTAATCGGTCATTTCAGTCCTGACTCGTCATAAGGGATGAAGCCCGCCAGTAATCACGGGCAGCGGCGATGTCCGCATCGATCGCCGTCTTGAGCGCCTCAAGCGAGGCAAAGCGCTGCTCGTCGCGCAGCTTGCGATGAAAGGTCACCTGCACCAGACGGCCATACAGGTCACCCTGGTAATCGAGCAGATGGACCTCCAGATGGGGCTGGCCGTCGCTTTCGACCGTAGGCCGCATGCCGATGTTGGCCACGCCGGCGAACACATTGCCCTCAACCTCGAGTGTCACGACGAACACGCCGCTGAGCGGAGTGTTGCGGCGCTTGAGCTGGACATTGGCAGTCGGCGCGCCCAGCTGGCGACCGAGCTTCTGCCCATGCATGACGCGCCCGGTGATCGCGAAGGGCCTCCCGAGCAATGCCTCGGCACAGCCCAGGTCACCGTCGGCCAGTACCTGGCGCAGCCGCGTGCTGCTGACACGCTCGCCATCCACCTCGATGGTGGTGGCCGCCTCGACACTGAAGCCTTCGGCGGCGCCAGCCTTGAGCAGGAAGTCGAAATCGCCGGCACGGTCACAGCCGAAACGGAAATCGTCGCCCACTTCAAGATGCCGCACGCCGAGGCCTTCAACCAGCGTGGCGTGGACGAACTCCGCGGCACTCAGCTCTCGCAGGCGGCGATTGAACGCCAGGCACAGCACCAGATCGACGCCCTGCTCGCTCAACAGCTGCAGCTTTTCACGCAAGCGGGTGAGCCGCGCCGGCGCCTTGTCCGGCGAGAAGAACTCACGCGGTTGCGGCTCGAAGATCACCACGCAGCTCGGCAGTCCCAGCTCGGCCGCACGTTCGCGCAAGCGCGCCAGGATGGCCTGATGCCCCCGGTGCACGCCGTCGAAATTGCCGATGGTGGCGACGCAGCCCCGATGTCGGGGGCGCAGGTTGTGAAGACCTCGAACCAGCTGCATACCGCACTTCTTGCTTGAAAAGTGGCCGATTATACGCATGTGACATGGCCAGCGGACAGGTTTGCATCGGCCGGACAGTGGCGATCAATGCCGCAAATGTCGCGGCCGCAACCCCGTCAGCAAGAGCCCGCCGGCAAATGCCGCCAGGCCGGCACAGACCAGCAAGCCCAATTGCAGCGCGCGCTGCTGCCAACCCCACTGGAACCAGTCCTGGGCCGGCGCGTTCAGCCACCAGACCACCGCCACCATCGCCGCACAGGCCGCCGCCAGGCGCAGGCCGAACAGCCACCAGCCGGGTGCCGGCCGATAGACGCCGATCTTGTACAGCCCCCAGAAAAGCAGCACGGCATTGAGCATGGATGACAGCGACGTCGCCAACGCCAGGCCGACGTGCTGCAGCGGCCAGATCAGAATCAGGTTCATCACCATGTTCGCCACCATGCAGATCACGGCGACACGCACCGGCGTCTTCAGGTCCTGACGCGCGAAGAAGCCCGGCGCCAGCACCTTGATCAGCATGAACGCCAGCACGCCCAGCGAGTAAGCCTGCAGCGCCCGGGCCGACTGCACCACCGCCTCGTCGCTCATGGCGCCGTAGTGGAACAGGCTGGCGATCATCGGCTCGGCGAGAATGCCCAGCGCCAGTGCCGCCGGCACACCCACCAGCAGCACCATGCGCAGCGCCCAGTCCAGAGTCGCCGAGAACGCCTTCGGATCCTCACCGGCATGCTGGCGCGACAGGCTCGGCAGAATTACCGTGCCGATGGCGATGCCGAACGCACCCAGCGGCAATTCGGACAGCCGGTCGGCGTAATAGAGCCAGGAGACGCTGCCGGTCTGCAGGAAGGACGCCAGCACGGTATCCAGCAGCAGATTGATCTGGCTTACCGAAACCCCGAACAGCGCCGGCACCATCAGCAGCATGATGCGCCGCACCCCCTCGTCACCCCGCTTGACTCGTGGCCTGGGCAGCAGCCCCAGCTTGGCGACATACGGCAGCTGGAACGCCAGCTGAGCGAACCCCGCGATGAATACGCCCCAGGCCAGCGCCATGATCGGCTGATCGAAATAGGGGGTCAGGAACACCGCCGACATGATCATGCAGACGTTGAGCAGCACAGGCGTGAAGCCGGGCACCGCGAAATAGCCGTAGCTGTTCAGCACCCCCGAGGTGAAGGCCGTCAGCGAGATCAGCATCAGATAGGGAAAGGTGATGCGCAGCAGCTCGCCGGCCAGCTGCATTTTCGCCGGATCGTCATGAAAGCCCGGCGCGAAGACCATCACCACATAGGGCGCGAACAGCACGCCCAATGCAGTCAGCCCTGCCAGAATGAGCCCCAGCATGCCAGCCGTACGATCCACCAGCTGTTTGACGTCCGCCAGCGTGCGCTTGGTGCGGTACTCCGACAGCACCGGCACGAAGGCCTGGGCGAAGGCCCCCTCGGCGAACAACCGGCGGAGGAAGTTGGGGATCTTGAACGCGATGAAGAACGCATCCGCCGTCGCACCGGAGCCGAAGTAGCTGGCGACCACCATATCGCGTACCATGCCCAGCACGCGCGACAGCAGGGTCATGACACTGACCACGGCGCTGGAGCGCAACAATCCGCCCTTGCCGATTTTTTCGGACATTTGTCTTCCTAGAGTTGCAGCGAGAGTGATCGACCGAGCGCCCTGCGCCGGCCTGATCGATGGCCAGTCACGACACGAAATGAGGCGGCGAGTTTAGCCTCAGCCCATCTGTCCGGCCAGCTTCTCAAGCCATTCGACCAGGCTTGACAAGCGCCCTTCGCATCGGCATGATTCGCGGCCTTATTTGCTTTGCAATCCCCACGTTTTCGAGGAGTTCGACGGTGGCCAACAGCCCTTCCGCCAAAAAACGCGCAATTCAGGCTGAGAAGCGTCGCAGCCACAACGCCAGCTTGCGCTCCATGGTTCGCACCTACATCAAGAATGTGGTCAAGGCCATCGACGCCAAGGACCTGGACAAGGCCCGCGCAGCCTACACCGCCGCCGTGCCGGTCATCGACCGCATGGCTGACAAAGGCATCATCCACAAGAACAAAGCTGCTCGTCACAAGAGCCGCCTGAACGGCCACATCAAGGCCCTCGGCGAAGCTGCTGCAGCCTAACTGCAGGTTCTTGTAAAAAAAACCGGCCTAGCGCCGGTTTTTTTGTGCCTGCTTCTTCTGCCTCACCCGACGGATGAGATGACTGCAATTATTGCGTCACCGGCCAGGGCAGAATCGGAATCGCCGTCACCGCATTCTGCGGGCTACCCTCGATGACCCGATCGCTGTACACGAGATAGACCAGCGCATTGCGCGACTCGTCGAAGAAACGCACCACCTGCATGGTCTTGAACACCAGCGACGTGCGCTCCTTGAACACCACATCGCCATCCTTGAGCTTGCCCTTGATGCGAATCGGGCCGACCTGACGACAGGCGATGGAGGCCTCCGCGCGATCCTCGGCCAGACCCAGGCCGCCCTTGATACCGCCAGTCTTGGCCCGCGACAGATAGCAGGTCACACCATCGACCATGGGATCATCGAACGCCTCGACGACGATCTTGTGATTCGGCCCGAGCCACTTGAAAACCGTGTCGACCGCGCCGATCTCCTCGGCAGCCGCCAGGCCCGGCAGAGCCAATCCCATCACCATTGCCGCAATCGCCAAGCGCATGGAACACCTCAGACCAGAATCATGTTGTCGCGATGGATCAGCTCGGGCTCATCGACATAGCCAAGCAGCTTTTCGATCTCGTCGGACGGCCGCCCGAGAATACGCTGCGCCTCGGCCGCACTGTAATTCACCAACCCGCGCGCCACCTCGGCGCCCTGCGGACCGACGCAGACCACCATCTCGCCACGACGGAACGCGCCCTGCACCGCACGCACGCCGACCGGCAGCAGGCTGCGGTTGCCCTGACGCAAGGCCAGCACCGCCCCTTCATCCAGGGTCAGCGTGCCACGCGTCTGCAGATGCCCGGCCAGCCATTGCTTGCGCGCCGCATGCCGATTGCATTCAGGCGCCAGCAGGGTACCCAGCCGCTCGCCCGCCTTGAGGCGCGACAGCACCTGCTCGATGCGCCCACCGACGATCACCGTGTGCGCACCGGAACGCGCAGCGAGGCGCGCCGCCCGGAGCTTCGTCTGCATGCCGCCGCGCCCCAGGGCGCCACCGGTGCCGCCTGCGACCGCATCCAGCGCCGGGTCGTCGGCACGCGCCTCGCTGATCAGATTGGCTTCGGGGTTATGGCGCGGATCAGCATCGAACATGCCATCGCGATCGGTGAGGATCACCAGCAGGTCGGCCTCGACCAGGTTGGCAACCAGTGCGGCCAGGGTATCGTTGTCACCGAAGCGGATCTCGTCGGTGACCACCGTGTCGTTCTCGTTGATGACCGGCACCACGCCGAGATCGATGAGCGTGCGCAACGTGCTGCGCGCATTGAGGTAGCGCTTGCGATCGGACAGATCGTCATGGGTGACCAGAATCTGCGCGGTCTGCTGATCGCAGCGCGCAAAGCTCGACTCCCAGGCACGAATCAACCCCATCTGGCCCACCGCAGCGGCAGCCTGAAGTTCGTGCACCGCCTTGGGGCGCGAAGCCCAGCCGAGACGACTCATGCCGGCAGCCACCGCACCGGACGAGACCAGCACCAGCTCGACGCCCGCCGCTCGCAGCGCCACCATCTGGTCGACCCAGACAGCCATCGCCGCCTGATCGAGCCCTCGACCGTCTGCGGTCAGCAGCGCACTGCCAATCTTCACCACCCAGCGCCGCGCGCCGCTCACCTTGCCCCGCATCGTTCCCGCCTTCCATTCGGCCAAAACACTTCCGGATCGGGCTGCGCACGAGCCAGCCCGTCGATCACCCGCCTGAACCAGGCCTCACAGCGGCCCGACGCTCGCCTCAGCGAACGTAGATGATCTCGGCGCCGCCCTCGTCATCATCATCGTCGTCGAAGTCGTCATCATCCGCCTCTTCGACCGACTTGACGCCAGCACGACGCAGCGCCCGCTGATCATCGAGCTCCTGCAGCCGAGCCCGCGCCTCATCCTCGATCTGCCGATCCAGCTCGGCAAGCGCCTCGGCATACTCCGGCTCCTCGGCGATACGCACGGCGCGCTCGTCCAGGTAACGCATAATCGCCTGACTGAGCGCCTCGGTACCCTCGCTCTCCAGCGCGGAGATGACGAACACCGGTCCTTTCCAGTCCAGCCGCTCGACCACCTGCCGGACGCGCTCTTCGCGCACCTCTTCAAGCAGCTGATCGGCCTTGTTCAGCACCAGCCAGCGATCACGCTGCGTCAGCGCCGGACTGAACTTCTCCAGCTCGTGCAGGATCACTTCAGCAGCATCGGCAGGGTCACTGCCGTCCAGCGGCGCCATATCGACCAGATGCAGCAGCAGACGGGTACGCGCCAGATGCTTGAGGAAGCGAATGCCGAGCCCGGCACCTTCCGAGGCACCCTCGATCAGCCCCGGAATATCGGCAATCACGAAGCTCTTGTAGCGACCCACGCTGACCACGCCGAGGTTCGGCACCAGCGTGGTGAACGGATAGTCAGCCACCTTCGGCTTGGCCGCCGACACCGAGCGAATGAAGGTACTCTTGCCGGCATTCGGCAATCCGAGCAGACCGACGTCCGCCAGCACCTTCAGCTCCAGCTTGAGGTCGCGCGCATCGCCTGGCTTGCCTGGCGTTGTCTGCCGCGGCGCGCGGTTGGTGCTGGACTTGAAACGCGTATTGCCGAGCCCGTGCCAGCCACCCTGCGCCACCAGCAGCCGCTGACCGGCCTTGGTCAGGTCACCCATGATTTCCTGGGTCGCCGCATCGATGACCGTGGTACCTACCGGCACCGGCAGGATAAGGTCTTCGCCTTTGGCGCCAGTGCAATCGGTACTGCCGCCCTTCTGCCCGTTCTGCGCATGGAAGCGCCGGGTATAGCGATAGTCCACCAGGGTATTGAGGTTCTCGTCAGCCTCGAGATACACCGAGCCGCCGTCACCACCATCACCACCGTTGGGACCACCCTTCTCGATGAACTTCTCGCGACGGAAGCTCATCATGCCGTTACCGCCGTCACCGGCCTTTACAAAAATCGATACTTCATCGACGAATTTCATGGGAACGCCTCCCGCCGCAGGACGGGCTTAAGAAACAGAACGTAAGGATCTTGCGAAAAACCGGACGATCGCCAAGCGGTTCTCGGCAAGAGCCTCACAGGATACAGAAACAAAAAAGCCCCGTCGCATGACAGGGCTTTTCCAGCAACGCCGCAGTTAGGCTGCGACGACGCTCACGTAGCGACGGCCAAAAGCGCCCTTCACTTCGAACTTGACCACGCCTTCGACCTTGGCGAAGAGGGTGTGGTCCTTGCCCATGCCAACGCCATAACCGGCGTGGAACTGGGTGCCGCGCTGACGCACGATGATGTTGCCGGCCTTGATGACCTGGCCGCCGTACATCTTCACGCCAAGTCGTTTGGCTTCTGAGTCGCGACCGTTGCGGGTAGAACCGCCAGCTTTTTTGTGTGCCATGAGTTCAATACTCCTATATGGGGATTCAGGCCCGATTAGCCCTGAATACCGGTGATTTTGACCTCAGTGAACCACTGACGGTGGCCCTGACGCTTCATGTGGTGCTTACGACGGCGGAACTTGATGATGGTCACTTTGTCGTGGCGGCCCTGGGCAACCACTTCAGCGGTGACTTTGGCACCATCGACCACCGGAGCGCCGATCTTCACATCGTCGCCGTTGCCGATCAGCAGAACGCGGTCAAAGGTGACAGCTTCGCCAGTCGGAACTTCGAGTTTTTCAATCTTGAGGTATTCACCTTCGGCAACCTTGTATTGCTTGCCGCCGGTTACGATAACTGCGTACATCTTGTATCTCCGTTGATCCTGCTCACCCAGCGCTTTGAAAGAATGATTAGTGGCTGGCATGGCTGCATGGGGCCGGAAGGTGACGCCCGTGCAATTGCGTAAGGCAGGGAAATGCCCAGGGGGAAGTTCAGGGTCCGCGATTGTACGCATGCACCACACCCCGCGCAATAGCCAAAGGGCGTTGCCTTGACAGTGCCAGACCCGCCCCCTAGCATGCCGCGCAATCTGCGAGGAGTCCCCGATGCAACCCCAGCCTTTCTATCAAGTTGTGGCGGACGATTTTGCCGCTGTCGACGGCATCATCCGCAAGCAGCTGACTTCGCGCGTTCCTCTGGTGGAAAAGATCGGGGATTACATCACTTCGGCCGGCGGCAAACGCCTGCGCCCGCTGCTGGTGCTGCTGAGCGGCAGCGCGCTGGGCCATCAGGGCGAGCAATTGCGCCTGCTCGCCGCCATCATCGAATTCCTCCACACCTCCACGCTGCTGCATGACGATGTCGTCGACATGTCTGGCATGCGCCGCGGCCGCTCCACTGCCAACGCACTATGGGGCAATGCTCCCAGCGTGCTTGTCGGCGACTTTCTATACGCACGCTCGTTCGAGATGATGGTCGAGCTGGATTCGATGCCGGTCATGCGCATCATTTCTCAGGCGACCCGGGTCATCGCCGAAGGCGAAGTGCTGCAGCTGTCGAAAGTTCGCGACGCCAGCACCACCGAAGAGATCTATATGGAGGTCATCCGCGGCAAGACCGCGATGCTCTTCGAGGCCTCGACGCACAGCGCCGCCACCCTGGCCGCCGCCAGCGAGGAACAGCGCGAGGCGTTGCGCACCTTCGGTGACCACCTCGGCATTGCCTTCCAACTGGTCGACGACCTGCTCGACTATCAGGGCGATACCGAAACCCTCGGCAAGAACGTCGGCGACGACCTCGCCGAAGGCAAACCCACGCTGCCGCTGATCTACACCATGCGCGAAGGCACTGCCGAACAGGCCGCCCTGGTGCGCAAGGCCATCCAGAAAGGCGGGCTGGAAGACCTGGAGAGCATCCGCGCTGCGGTCGAAGCCTCGGGAGCCCTGGACTACACCGCCAGGCTCGCCCGCGACTATGCCGAACGTGCCATCGCCTGCCTCAAAGTCGTTCCGGCTAACCAGTATCGCGATGCGCTGGCCGATCTCTGCCGTTTCGCAGTAGCCCGCACTCACTGATCTGCTACATCGCTGCGTCGCCTGCCGGCGCAGCTGTCCACCTATAGCCGCATAACTATCTGGCTCGCCGCAACTCGATCGGTAGGTGAAAATTCGCGCTTGCATCTTTGCAAATAACAATTATTCTCATTAAGAGATTGAATTGGAGATGCCGCATGACTTATCTGATCGACGCCTGGCTGGACCGGCCGCAGCCCTACCTTCGCATACTCGACCGCAATACCGGCGCGGTGTGCGTTTCACTGGATGGAGAGGCTCTGGAGGAGCTGCGCGAGCAGGGCGATCTCGACCTGCAGGAACTCAGTACGAACGAACCTTGCGTGCTCAAGGAGCAGATCCGCAATCTGTTTCTGTTCAGCTATGCCCGGGCATTGCGCCCCTGAGCTGATCGAGACCTGAACGCGCGCACCGAGGCAGGAAACACGCGCGTCCCGTGGTCGGCGCCGCCGCGTATAGCGCGCGACAGCAACCGAAAGACCGCGACTGCGTCAGAGCACGTCCAGCAGTTCGACGTCGAACACCAGCGTGCTGTGCGGCGGAATGCTACCGACGCCCTGGGCACCGTAGGCCAGTTCGCTCGGCACGTAGAGACGCCACTTGCTACCGGCATTCATCAGCTGCAGCGCCTCGGTCCAGCCTGCGATCACGCCACCAACCGGGAACTCGGCCGGCTGGCCGCGCTGGTAGGAACTGTCGAACACGCTGCCGTCGATCAAGGTGCCGTGGTAGTGGGTGCGTACGCTGTCTTCGCGGCTCGGCTTGGCGCCCTCGCCCGTGGTCAGCACTTCATACTGCAGGCCGGATTCCAGCACCACCACGCCGTCGCGCTTGGCGTTCTCGGCGAGAAACGCACGGCCTTCGGCAGCGGCGGCCTCGGCCTTCTGCTGAGCTTCGACCTGCATGCGCTGGCGGATCACCGCGAAGCTGGCATTCAGCGCCTCGGGGCTGACCTGGCTGGCAGCACCGGCGAACGCGTCGCGAATACCGGCGATCACCGCGTCGAGGCTGACACCCGGCGGCGGGTTGTCACGCAGCTGATCACCCAGCTGACGGCCGATGCCGTAGCTGACGCGGGTTTCGTCGGTGGAGAGATTGAGTTCGGTCATGCCGGGCTCCGGTCAGGTGAAAAAGGTCGGCCAGCCTAGCACAGCCAGATAGCCGGAGTCGTCGCAGCCTGGCCCTCACATGCGTCGGCAGCGCTGCGAGCAGTAACGCACTTCGTCCCAGCAGCGCGCCCACTTCCTGCGCCAGCTGAACGGCAGACCACAGCGGGCGCAGATCTTCGATGGCAGGTCGACCTTCCTTCTCACAAGGAATCCCCAGCATCCAGCCGTGCCAGCAGCGCCTCGCCACGCTGCCAGAGCGCCTGCTGCCTAGCCTCGTCCATGCGGGTCAGGTTGCGATAGACCATGGTCATTCGTGGATTGCCCTGCAGCCGCTCACGGTGGCGCATCAGAAAGTGCCAGTACAGCGCGTTGAACGGGCAGGCGTCCTCCGTCGTGCTCTCGGCCACCCTGTATGAGCAGCCCTGGCAGTAATCGGACATCCGCTTGATGTACTGGCCGCTCGCACAGTAGGGCTTGGACCCCAGGTAACCGCCGTCTGCGTGCAACACCATACCCAGCACGTTTGGCAGCTCCACCCACTCGAAGGCGTCCATGTAGACGGCCAGGTACCAGTCGCACAGCGCAGGCGGTGCGATACCCGCGAGCAGGGCGAAGTTGCCCGTCACCATCAGCCGCTGGATATGATGCGCGTAGGCCAGTTCGAGCGTCTGGCCGATCACCTGGCGCATGCAGTTCATCCGCGTCCGACCGGTCCAGTAGAACTCCGGCAGTGGTCGGTCGTTGCCGAATGCATTGCGCCGCGCATAGTCGGGCATCTGCAGCCAGTAGATGCCGCGCACATACTCGCGCCAGCCGATCAGCTGGCGAATGAGACCCTCGGCCGCGTTCAACGCAACGCGCCCCTCACGGTATGCCACCTCGACATCGAGGCACAGTCGCCGCAGGTCGAGCAGTCCGACGTTGAGCGCAGCGCCGATGCGCGCATGAAACAGGAAGGGTTCGCCGCTGGCCATGGCATCCTGGTAATCACCGAACGCAACCAGGCCGAAATCCAGAAAGTGCTTCCAGAGCTGCTCGGCTTCGGCGTGGGTCACTGGGTAATCGAAGCCATCCAGGCCGCCGTAGTGATGGGCGAAGCGTGAGCTCACCAGTGTCAGCACTTCACGGGTAATGGCATCGGCCGTAAAGGACAGCCTGATCGGGCCATGTAACCCGCGCGGCAGCGCCTTGCGATTGTCGGCGTCGAGATTCCAGACACCACCCTCCGGCGAGCCATCCGGGGTCAGCAACAGGCCGGTCTTGCGCCGCATCTCCCGATAGAAGAACTCCATGCGCAACTGCTGCTTGCCCCGCGCCCAGCGTGCGAACTCGCTGCGCGAGCAGAGAAAGCGCCGATCTTCATGCCAGTTGATTGGCAATCCCGTGCCCTTCAGCGCCTGCTCGACGCGCCAGTCGCCGGTCTCAGTGATGTGTATCGTTTCGGGCCGGTGCAATGCGGCAAAGCGGGCCAGCTCACCCGCCAGAGAGCCGCTGTTGGCCGGGTCATCGAGCCGCACGTAATCCACTGCCACGCCACGTTCGCGAAGCGCTTCGGCGAAATGGCGCATGGCACTGAACAGGAAGGCGATCTTCTGTGGGTGGTGCGGGACATGACCAGCCTCTTCAGCTACCTCGGCCAACAACACCCGATCACGCGATGGGTCCAGGCCGCTCAGCGCGGACAGCTCGACGCTCAACTGATCGCCTAGCACCAGCCGCAACGCGGCGACACTCTGGCTGCCGGACGCTGCGCCACTCCAGCGTGGTGACAATACTCGGCTCACCACTGCGAGCGCATACCGATAGGTACGCGCAAAGGCTCGCGCAGCCCCTCGGACAGGCCGCACATCTCATCGTAGGGCGACTGTTGCACCAGATGGAAAGGCAGCTCGGGCAGTTCCCGCAGCAGATCACGGGCATGCTCGACCGAACGCAGATGCCAGACGCGACCGAGCTCATCGACCAGGCTGTGACGCTGGCCTTGCAGATAGATATCGAGGATGTAGATGCCGCCCTCGAGGGAGATCAGCTCGAGGGCGTCGATGCGACCGGCATCGGCGTGCCGGACAAGGTCTTGGAGGTTCATGGCGGGCTCCCCGGAAAATCCGATACAGAATATTTAACAAAAATAAATTTCTGTACAGCTTTTCCGTTCAGCCCTTCGACACACTCAGTGCTTGGTGAGCTTGTCGAGGTAGCCCATGGCGAACGCCGAGACCACGAACGTCAGATGGATGATCACGTACCACATCAGCTTTTCGCTCTCCAGCTGCTGCGCATCCATGAACATACGCAGCAGGTGGATTGAGGAGATGGCGACGATGGAGGCCGCGACCTTCATTTTCAGCGAGCCGGAATCCATCTTGCCGAGCCAGTCGAGCTTTTCCTTGCCCTCTTCGATGTCGAGCTGCGAAACGAAATTCTCGTAGCCGGAAATCATCACCATCACCAGCAGACCACCGACTAACGCCATGTCGATCAGCGACAGGAGCTTGAGGATGAGTTCGGCCTCGCTAAGCGAGAGAATCGCCGGGAGGATATGAAATATTTCCTGGAAGAACTTGATCGCCAGCGCCAGCAGAGCGAACGCCAGGCCGAAATAGATGGGAGCCAGCAGCCAGCGAGCGGCATACATGGCATTTTCGAGAATACGCTCCATGAGGTCTCACACGGGAAATGACGAAGGACGCGAGTATACGCAGCAGGGACCAGTGCACCAAGGCAGTCAGGGAGCGCTATCCGGCATGTGGATAAGCACAAGGGCATCACGCGGCCAATTCGCCTGGAACGATTGGCCGCGACGTGCTCGGCCGTCGAGCGCAACTATTCCCAACCGCTCAGAAAGCGCCCTTGGTTGGCGTTGACGCGGCGCAGCTCGGCTTGCATGTGCAGCTGCCAGATGGATGGATCGGTCGACTCGGCGTAACCCTGCCCCATCAGGTTGTCGGCGATCGCAGCGAGCACCGACTCGGCCTTGGCAGGCCCGTGGAATGGGCCCTGCACCTTGATGGCGGTGGGCTGACCATCGGCCAGTCCGGCGGCGCAGAGCAACGTCCACAAACCGTTACCGCCGGCAAGCGGGCGTATGGCGCATTCGATTCGGGTAACCAGGCCCAGGCACTGGCGGTTCAGACACAAGTTGTGCGGCATGGTGGCGGTCCTCGCATCGGCCGACGCGGGAGACACCCTGTCCGGGTGGGCGCGCAAGCCTGTTTATCCCCTGAAGCTGTGGATAACCATGTGGATGAAGGGTGGATGCCCTCCTCCACTGCAGACCCGCCGCTGGCGCTATCGTTCCGTTCAAAAACCGCACAATGGCGCAGTCAATCTCCACCCTCAGGCGTGGACGGTGCCTGATCGGCGGTCGCCGACTCGCTCTTGCCTTCGTCTTCCATTTCGATCTCGGCAATATCACGCAGACGCTCGACCACCCTGGCGTTGACGCTGCCCTTGGGGAAGCGCCCCTGTTCGTTGGCGGCACCGACGTCTTCGCCGACCAGAAGCGATAAAGCCTCATCCACCTGTCTTACAGCATAGACGTGGAATCGCTGCTGGCGTACCGCTTCGAGCACACGCTCGTCGAGCATCAGCGTGGTGACGTTGGCAAAGGGGATGATCACCCCCTGCTCGCCGGTCAGCCCACGTGCTTCGCAAAGGCGGAAAAAGCCCTCGATCTTCTCGTTGACCCCGCCGACCGCCTGCACTTCGCCGAACTGGTTGATCGAGCCGGTAATGGCGAAACACTGCTTGAGCGGTGTACGCGACAGCGCCGAGATCAGCGCACAGCATTCGCCCAGCGAGGCACTGTCACCGTCGACGTAGCCGTAGGACTGCTCAAGCGCGATGCTTGCCGAGATTTCCAGCGGAAACTCCTGGGCATAGCGGCTGCCGAGGTAGCCAGTGAGAATCATCACCCCTTTGGAGTGGATCGGCTGGCCGAGATTGACCTCGCGCTCGATGTCGACGATCCCCGAACCGCCCGGGTAGACGGTGGCGGAGATGCGCGCCGGCATGCCAAAGGCCGAATCGCCGACCTCCAGCACCGTCAGCCCGTTGCACTTGCCGATTGCTGCGCCCTCGCTGTCGATCAGGATCACCCCGGCAAGGATATCCTCGAGTATTCGCGCCGAAACCCGACCGGTGCGCGTGGCCTTGGCCTTCAGCGCACGCTCGATGTGACCGACGTCGGTGACCTCGTCCTTGGCCAGCTGGCGAATGAAATCGGCCTCGCTGACCAGCTGGAACAGGTCGCCGATACGTGCCGACAAGCGCCCCTGATGTTCGGCCAGGCGTGCGCTGTAGGTAGCCAGACGCGCGACGGCCGCGGCGGTTAGCGGCGCCATGCCCTCTTCCGAAGTGCGGGTCTTCATCAGCTGCGCAAACTGCTCGAGGCTGTCCTCCGCCAGCGGGATGTCCTCGTCGAAGTCCACCAGCACGCGGAACATCTCTTGGAAGTCCGGATCCAGGTCCTGCAGCGTGTAATAGAGCTGGCGCGAGCCGATGATGATCACCTTGACGTTCAGCGGGATCACCTGCGGCGTCAGCGTCACGGTGGCCAGGCGGCCCAGCTCGGCGAGCGGCGACTCCATCTTCAGTTTGCGTGACTGCAGGGCCCGCTTGAGCGCTTCCCATACAAAGGGCTCGCTGAGCAGTTTCTCGGCCTCGAGCATCAGAAAACCGCCATTGGCGCGGTGCAGGGCGCCCGGGCGCAGCTGGCGGTAGCTGGTGTAGAGCGCGCCCTGATCGGTGTTGTACTCGATTCGACCGAACAGATTGTCGTAGGTCGGGTGCGGCTCGAATACCACCGGTGCGCCACCATCGACCGGATGGCCGACCACCAGGCTCGGGCTGTACTGCTCTTCCAGCAGCACCCGGTTCTGCGCTTCCGGACGGTTCTCGTCGACCAGTTGCTCGACCACCGTCTTCAACAGGTTGACCTGCACCGCCTGCAGGTACGCTTCGATACCTGCGTTCTCCGCATATTTCTCGGACAGCGGCGCGAGCAGCGGCTGCAGCGCCTGGCTGATGGTTTCATCGTTGAGCTGGCGCAGCTGGTTGGTCGACTCGCGCTTCCACTGCGGCAGGCTCGCCAGCTCTTCGTTCAGCCGCACTTCCAGCGCGGAGATGTCCTCGTGATAACGCTCGCGCTCGCTCTCCGGCAGCTGCGCGAACTCTGTTTCGTCCAGCGCCTTGCCTTCCTTCATGGGTGTGAAGGCGATGTTGGTGCTGTCGCGATAGAGAGCGATCTCCTTTTCCAGGGCGAGCTTCTCGATCACATCCAGGGCCTTGTCGTAGCGCTGATTGAAGGCGCGGTCGATAGCGCTCTTCTTCTGCTGGAAGCTGGGATGCTCGAACACCGCCGGGAAGGTGGCCAGCAGGTTGTCGATCAGCTGGTTGATATCGGCGATAAACGCAGCGGCACCGCCATGGGGCAGCTCGAGCACGCGAGGCTCGCGCGGCTCGTCGAAGTTGTTCACATAGACCCAGTCCGACGGCGTCTCCAGTCGCTTCCCTTCGGCCTTAAGATAACGTCGCACGAAGGAGAAACGCCCGGTGCCGGGCTCGCCCATGACATAGACGTTATAGCCCGGGCGCGGCATCGCCACGCCAAACTGCAGCGCCTCGACCGCGCGCTCCTGGCCGAGTACCCCGAGAAAGGGCTCAAGCTCGGCGGTGGTCTTGAAGTTGAATTGGCTAGGCTCGAAGGGACGGGTCAGCGCATCGGGTGCCAGGCGCAGGCCGGCAGCGACAGTTTCAGGCATCGGGAATCCTTGACGGGGTGGCGCGCAGCCACGATTGATGCGCGTCATTCTCGCGCCGAGCCAGCCGCGCCGCAAGGTTGAAGCCGGTGTCTCCTGGCCGACGACCGCCGGATGCGGCTGACCGGCGCTCGCTGCTTCTTTGCTGCCGACATATGAGGAAACAATCGTGCGCGCCTGTTCTGTTCGCAGCTCTTGATGTGGGTCAACCGGCCACTTGACGAAAAGGCGCCTCCTAGAGCCAGCCAACACAAAAGGAGCCTCCGTGATGCGCCCCTCTCTTACCCTATTGCTTAGCAGCCTAATCGTTACCGGCGCAGCGAACGCAGATGAACTGCGCGAGCGAGCCAATGCGATGTTCAAGCCGATCCCGGACAAGGTCACTGAGCTCCGTGGTCGCCAGGTCAGTGAAGACCAGGCCATGCTTGGACACAAACTCTGGTTCGACCCTCGCCTGTCGAGCAGCCATGTCATCAGCTGCAACACCTGCCACAACCTGAGCATCGGCGGCAGCGACAACGTGCCGACCTCCATCGGTCACGGCTGGCAGAAGGGCCCGCGCAATTCGCCAACCGTGCTGAACGCCGTGTTCAACGCCGCGCAGTTCTGGGATGGGCGCGCCAAGGACCTGCAGGAACAGGCCAAGGGCCCGGTTCAGGCGAGCGTCGAAATGAACAGCACCCCCGAGCGCGTCGTCGCCACGCTCAAGAGCATTCCGGAGTACGCCGCCGAGTTCAAGAAGGCCTTCCCCAAGGACAAGGAACCGGTCAGCTTCGACAACATGGCCTATGCACTGGAAGCCTTCGAGGTCAGCCTGACCACGCCGAACTCACCGTTCGACCGCTTCCTCAAGGGCGACGACAAGGCGCTGGACGACAAGCAGAAGCAAGGCCTGGCTTTGTTCATGGACACCGGCTGCTCGGCCTGCCACAACGGGGTGAACCTGGGTGGCCAGGGCTATTTCCCCTTCGGCGTGATCAAGAAGCCAGGGGCTGACGTGTTGCCGACTGGCGACAAGGGCCGCTTCGCGGTGACCAATACCGCCAGCGACGAGTACGTATTCCGCGCTGCGCCGCTGCGTAACGTCGCGCTGACACCGCCGTACTTCCACAGCGGCGAGGTCTGGGAACTCGAGCAGGCAGTGGCCATCATGGGTGACAGCCAGCTCGGCCAGCAGCTCAACCCGGACGAAGTCAGCGCCATCACCGCCTTCCTGCACAGCGTGACCGGGGACCAGCCGCAGGTGGTCTATCCCGTGCTGCCGCCCAGCACCGCAGACACTCCCAAGCCGGAGTGAATGCATTCAAGAACCCGGCGCAGCGCGCCGGGTTTCCGTCCGTACAGCCGCACGCCCTCACCGACCATTCTGCTCCTTGAGCAGGTCCCGGATCTCGGTCAGCAACAGCTCCTCCTTCGAGGGCGCCGGTGGTGCCGACGGCGTCTCGGCTTCCTTGCGCTTGAGCTGGTTGATCGCCTTGATCGCCATGAAGATGGCAAATGCAATGATCACGAAATCCACCACCGTCTGGATGAACGCGCCGTAACGCAGCAGCACGGCCGGGGTATCCCCAACAGCATCCTTGAGCACGATGGCGAGATCGGTGAAATCGACTCCACCGATCAGCAGCCCCAGCGGCGGCATGACCACGCCATCGACGAACGACGACACGATCTTGCCGAACGCGGCGCCGATGATGATCCCCACCGCCATGTCGACGACGTTGCCGCGCACGGCGAACGCCTTGAACTCGCTGATCAGACTCATATTCGCATCATCCTTCTGGTAGTCGCAGGCTTGCATGAAATGGCGCAGCATCCTGGCGCGGAGCGCCGTCGTAGAGCATAGGCGGCGCAATCGGCAAAAGCCACGCCGATGTGCCTTTCATCGACCGGTTGTCGCGGATGAGGTTCGCTTGATCGCCGTCAACCGGTTCTGCCGGACGGGCGAATAAGGTAGAGCCCTTCCTGACACCCGGAGCGATTCCATGCACGTCGAACACCACCCCCTGATCAAGGACTTCCCTGAAAAGCGCGAGCAACTGCAGAAGCTGCGTCAGGAAGACCCGGTCTTCGCCCGCAAGGCCGAAGAATACGAGGCGCTGGACAAGCGCATCTGCCGCGTCGAAGACGGCGTCGAAACCCTCGACGACGCCGCGCTCAGTGCGCTCAAGCAAGAGCGTGTGAACATGAAGGACGACATCGCCCGCGACCTCAAGCGCGCCTCCGGCAGCTGCTGCGGTGGATGCTGCGGCTGATAGGCCCGACGAAAACGAGAAGCCCGCCATTCGGCGGGCTTCTTCGTTGCACACCCCGCTAGAACAGCCCGCCGAAACGGAAACCCGAACCGACCCAGACGAACGCCACGGCAGTCAGCGTGATCAGCACGATATGCAGGCCCAGCTGCGGCAGGCGCTGCCCGTCCAGCTTCGGAATCAAGGCCAGCCGTGCATGGGCGCCGAGCAGCGCGGTCAAGCCGAGTAGCACCAGCTTGGCCTGCACCAGCCGTGCGAGCGGCGCGCCATCGAACCACTGGGCATGGGGCAGCCAGAGGCTCGCCAGCCAGAAGCCGGTGACGATCTGAATCAGCAATGCCGGGATGCCGATGCGTTCGTAAAGCTGCTCGAACTGGCGTACCGGCTGCGGATCGCGCTGGCGCATGGCCCTGGGCAGCACGCCCAGCAGCAGCACCAGGTGCCCGCCGACCCAGACGCTC
Organism: Pseudomonas sp. LM13; assembly: GCF_041381355.1. NCBI lineage: Bacteria > Pseudomonadati > Pseudomonadota > Gammaproteobacteria > Pseudomonadales > Pseudomonadaceae > Pseudomonas > Pseudomonas sp. LM13. The sequence continues at coordinate 156,653 of NZ_JACBXH010000002.1, read as the reverse complement.
GCGCCCAGCAGATGCAGAAACAACAGATGACGCATGGCACGCACTCCTGCTCGATTTGTTTACAGTCTGGCGGTTCCCGCGCCGCTTGTGGCTGATGGCAATCAAGTCAGCCGTTATCATGCGACACCCATTCCCCGACCCGGAGTTTCCCATGGCCAAGGCCAAGCGCATGTATGGCTGCACCGAATGCGGCTCGACCTTCCCCAAGTGGGCCGGCCAGTGCGGCGACTGTGGCGCCTGGAACACCCTGGTCGAAACCGTCATCGACGGCGCCGCACCGCCGTCCGGCCGCGCCGGTTGGGCCGGGGATCAGGCCAACATCAAGACCTTGGCTGAAGTCAGCGTCGAGGAAGTGCCGCGCTTCTCCACCGCCTCCGGCGAGCTGGACCGCGTGCTGGGCGGCGGCCTGGTGGATGGTTCGGTGGTGCTTATCGGCGGCGACCCGGGCATCGGCAAGTCCACGATCCTCCTGCAGACGCTCTGCGCCATCGCTCAGCGCTTCCCGGCGCTGTATGTCACCGGCGAGGAATCGCAGCAACAGGTCGCCATGCGCGCGCGCCGTCTGGACCTGCCGCAGGACAGGCTCAAGGTGATGACCGAAACCTGCATCGAGTCGATCATCGCCACCGCGCGGCTGGAAAAGCCCAAGGTGATGGTCATCGACTCGATCCAGACCATCTTCACCGAGCAGCTGCAATCGGCTCCGGGTGGCGTGGCCCAGGTGCGAGAGAGCGCGGCGCTGCTGGTGCGTTTCGCCAAGCAGAGTGGCACGGCGATCTTTCTGGTCGGCCACGTCACCAAGGAAGGCGCGCTGGCCGGCCCGCGCGTGCTCGAGCACATGGTCGACACCGTGCTGTATTTCGAGGGTGAGTCGGACGGCCGCCTGCGCCTGCTGCGCGCGGTGAAGAACCGCTTCGGCGCGGTCAACGAGCTGGGCGTGTTCGGCATGACCGACAAGGGCCTGAAGGAAGTCACCAACCCCTCGGCGATCTTCCTCACCCGCGCTCAGGAAGCGGTGCCCGGCAGCGTGGTGATGGCGACCTGGGAAGGTACCCGGCCGATGCTGGTGGAAGTGCAGGCGCTGGTCGACACCAGCCACCTGGCCAACCCGCGCCGCGTCACCCTCGGCCTGGACCAGAACCGCCTGGCCATGCTGCTCGCCGTACTGCACCGCCACGGCAGCATCCCGACCTACGACCAGGACGTGTTCATCAACGTGGTGGGCGGCGTGAAGGTACTGGAGACGGCGGCGGACCTGGCGCTGATGGCGGCAGTGATTTCCAGCCTGCGCAACCGCCCGCTGGATACCGATCTGCTGGTGTTCGGCGAGGTGGGCCTGTCCGGCGAGATCCGCCCGGTGCCGAGCGGCCAGGAACGCCTGAAGGAAGCCGCCAAGCACGGCTTCAAGCGCGCCATCGTGCCCAAGGGCAATGCGCCGAAAGAGGCCCCGCCCGGCCTGCAGATCATTGCCGTGACACGTCTGGAGCAGGCCCTCGACGCGCTGTTCGAGTGAGCTGCTAGGCGCCGCCCAGCGCCGCCAGCTCACGCTCCAGCAGCGCTTCGTCGCCAAGGTTGAGTTCGACCAGACGTCTCAAATGAGCGATCGAGTCGAGGTCGATGTGCTGGCAGACGAAGCCGATCAACTCGCCTTCCTCGTGAGCCATGCTTACCTCCATGCGCACCTCGGCGTCGTAGGCGAGGCGCACCCGTGCTGCAAAGGGTTGCTCGGCGTCAGCGCTCCAGTCGGCCGGACGACGAACCAGCAGCCCCTTCAGCGACAGGTCATGCAGCTCTACCGACCAGCAACGCTCACCCTGCACCAGTTCGGTGGCTGCGTCGAACTCGATGCGCTGAAAGCGCCGGCGCTCACTGGACGAATCACTCATGGCATTACTCCGCGAAGTCTGGGTTCACTATAGGACAGTACCAGCCGAAGCCGCCGTCACAACCAGCGGCGGACGCGCGCGCAGTAGGCCCGATAGTCCTCGCCGAACAGCTGGATGAGCAGCCGCTCCTCATGCACGATGACGCCACGCTGCATGGTCACGATCACTGCAGGGAACAGCAGCCACGGCCACAGCGACGCCCATAGCAGCGCGATGCCGAGGTAAATGAGGCTGTCGGCCAGGTAGATCGGATTGCGCGAAAAGCGGAACGGCCCCTCCTCCAACAATTTCGCCGGCTTGCCGTAGGGATTGACCGTGGTCTTGCGCCAGAGCATCAACAACCCGGCCCAGAGCATCAACAGCACGCCGGCATCGATCAATCCCCAACCGATGTAGCGCGTCCAGAGCGTCTGCGGCAGCGCGATGGGCAGCATCGCGTCGAGCAACCAGGCGGCAGCCAGGAACAACAGGTAGATAAGCGGTGGCGGGAGGATCACGCCAGTGGCGTTTTTGAACATGCCAGAACTCCGATGAGCGGTAAGCGGAGTCTAGCGCGGCACAAGCCCGCAGCGACGACCGGGATCAAGCCATCAGCAATTGCTGGCGCCAGAAAGCAGAAAGCCCGCTTGCGCGGGCTTTCCGTTTGCGTCTGGACGCGCTTAGTTGCCGTACACCGGGAACTTGGCGCAGACCGCCTCGACCTTGCCACGGACCGCGTCGATCACCGACTCGTCGCCCATGTTGTCGAGGATGTCGCAGATCCAGCCGGCCAACTCGCGGCACTCGCTTTCGCCGAAACCACGAGTGGTGACCGCCGGCGTACCGATGCGCAGGCCGGAGGTGACGAACGGGGAACGCGGATCGTTCGGCACGCTGTTCTTGTTCACGGTGATGTGGGCGCGTCCCAGAGCGGCGTCCGCATCCTTGCCGGTGATGTCCTGCTTGATCAGGCTGAGCAGGAACAGGTGGTTCTGGGTGCCGCCGGAAACCACGTCGAAGCCGCGCTGGATGAACACTTCCGCCATGGCCTGGGCGTTCTTCACCACCTGCTGCTGGTAAGCCTTGAACTCGGGCTGCAGGGCTTCCTTGAAGCACACCGCCTTGGCCGCGATCACGTGCTCCAGCGGGCCGCCCTGGGCGCCCGGGAAGACTGCGGAGTTGAGCTTCTTCTCGATCTCCTCGTTCTCCTTGGCCAGGATCAGGCCGCCGCGAGGGCCGCGCAGGGTCTTGTGGGTGGTGGTGGTAACGACGTCGGCGAAGGGCACCGGGTTCGGGTAGACGCCGGCGGCGACCAGACCGGCCACGTGAGCCATGTCGACGAAGAGATAGGCACCGACCTTGTCGGCGATCTCGCGGAAGCGGGCGAAGTCCAGCTTCTGGGAATAGGCCGAGAAGCCGGCGACGATCATCTTCGGCTTGTGCTCGACGGCCAGGCGCTCGACTTCGTCGTAGTCGATCAGGCCTTGATCATTGATGCCGTACTGCACGGCGTTGTACAGCTTGCCGGAGGAGGAAACGGACGCACCGTGGGTCAGGTGACCACCGTGGGCCAGGCTCATGCCGAGGATGGTGTCGCCCGCACTGAGCAGGGCCAGGTAGACCGCGGCGTTGGCCTGGGAGCCGGCGTGCGGCTGGACGTTGGCGTAGTCGGCGCCGAACAGCTCCTTGGCGCGATCGATGGCCAGCTGCTCGACCACGTCGACGTACTCGCAACCGCCGTAGTAGCGCTTGCCCGGGTAGCCTTCGGCGTACTTGTTGGTCAGCACCGAACCCTGGGCTTCCATCACCGCCGGGCTGGTGTAGTTCTCCGAGGCGATCAGCTCGATGTGGTCTTCCTGACGCTTGGCTTCCTGCTGCATGGCAGCGAAAAGCTCGGCGTCGTATTTGGCGAGGGTCAAATCACGGCTGAACATGGCAGTCCTCTGAGGTCAGCTGGCGGTTAAAAAGTGAGGCGCGGATTCTACCCCATCCACGCCGTTGCGGGTATGAGCGCTGGTCATGGTCAGCATGAACGCGAGCGCCCCTACCGACCCGTGCAGGCCCCACCGACAGCACCGCCGCGGTTTGCCCTGACCGGCCCATTCGGGTAGCTTTGCGCCCTTTACATGCCACCCTTTTCTTCCCGGCCCTGGCGGCTTCGGGGCGGCATCCATCACCACTGTCACGGGCATCTGTTTCCATGGCTCAATACGTCTACACCATGCACCGGCTGAGCAAGGTCGTTCCGCCGAAGCGTGAGATCCTCAAGAACATTTCCCTGTCGTTCTTCCCTGGCGCCAAGATCGGCGTGCTCGGCCTGAACGGCGCCGGTAAGTCCACCCTGCTGCGCATCATGGCCGGCGTCGACACCGAGTTCGACGGCGAAGCCCGCGCCATGCCGGGGATCAATGTCGGCTACCTGCCACAGGAGCCACAGCTCGATCCGAGCAAGACCGTTCGCGACGTGGTGGAAGAAGCCGTCAGCCAGATCAAGGACGCCCAGGCGCGCCTGGATCAGGTGTACGCCGCCTACGCCGAGCCGGACGCCGATTTCGACGCCCTGGCTGCCGAGCAGGCCAAGCTGGAGGCCATCCTGCAAGCGTCCGACGGTCACAACCTGGAGCGCCAGCTGGAAGTCGCCGCCGACGCCCTGCGCCTGCCGCCGTGGGACGCCAAGGTCGAGCACCTGTCCGGCGGCGAGAAGCGTCGCGTGGCGCTGTGTCGTCTGCTGCTGTCGGCTCCCGACATGCTGCTGCTGGACGAACCGACCAACCACCTGGACGCCGACTCGGTCGCCTGGCTGGAGCGGTTCCTCCATGACTTCCCGGGCACCGTAGTGGCCATCACCCACGACCGCTACTTCCTCGACAACGTCGCCGGCTGGATTCTCGAGCTCGACCGCGGCGCCGGCATCCCGTACGAGGGCAACTACTCCGGCTGGCTGGAAGCCAAGTCCGAGCGTCTGGCCCAGGAGTCCAAGCAGCAGTCGGCCCACGAAAAAGCCATGAAGGAAGAGCTGGAGTGGGTGCGCAAGGGCGCCAAGGCCCGCCAGGCCAAGTCCAAGGCCCGCCTGCAACGCTTCGAGGAGATGCAGTCGCAGGAATTCCAGAAGCGCGCCGAGACCAACGAAATCTACATCCCGGCCGGCCCGCGCCTGGGCGACAAGGTCATCGAGTTCAAGAACGTGACCAAGGGCTACGGCGACCGCGTGCTGATCGAAGACTTGAGCTTCAGCATGCCCAAGGGCGCCATCGTCGGCGTGATCGGTGGTAACGGCGCCGGTAAGTCGACCCTGCTCCGGATGATCATGGGCAAGGAAACCCCGGATTCGGGCAGCATCGAGGTCGGCGATACCGTGCAGCTGGCCTGCGTGGATCAGAGCCGCGACGACCTGGACGGCAGCAAGACCGTGTGGGAAGCGGTGTCCGACGGACTCGACATGATCAAGATCGGCAACTACGAGGTGCCGTCGCGCGGCTACGTCGGCCGCTTCAACTTCAAGGGCGGCGACCAGCAGAAGTTCGTCAAGGATCTGTCCGGTGGTGAGCGCGGCCGCCTGCACCTGGCGCTGACCCTCAAGCAGGGTGCCAACGTGCTGCTGCTCGACGAACCGTCCAACGACCTCGACGTGGAAACCCTGCGCTCGCTGGAAGAGGCACTGCTGGACTTCCCCGGCGCCGCCATCGTGATCTCCCACGACCGCTGGTTCCTCGATCGGGTTGCCACTCATATCCTCTCCTACGAGGACGATGGCAGTGTGGTGTTCTTCGAGGGCAACTACACCGAATACGAGGCCGATCGCAAGAAGCGCCTCGGCGATGCCGCGTCCCAGCCCCACCGCGTCAAGTACAAGAAACTGGCGCAGTAAGTCGGTATGCACACAGGAACGGAGCCAATCGGCTCCGTTCCTGCGTCAGAAACACGACAATCGACTAGTAGCAAAACGCCTTATGCCGGATAATTGCCGCCCACTCTGACCCACGGCCGGCAATCGTCTACCGCGCCACGACTTCGTGACAGGAAGGAATTTCGCATGGCAGCCCTGGGATTGCGCGGCAAATCACTGCTGGCCTTGTTGCTTACCTGCCTGCTGGCCTTCGTGTTCGCAGGCTTCATCGGCCGCGAGGCGCTGCTCGGCGTGCAGAACCGCTTCGGCGAAGCCTATGCACGCAACGTGGTGCAACTCAACCGCGAACGCCTGTTCGCGCCGGTGTCTCGCGAGCTCGCACTCGCCCAGCGCCTCGCCGCGTCCCAGTTGACCCTCGCCTGGCTCATCGATGAGCGCAATCCGACCAAGCGCGAGACCTTTTTCAAGGAAGCTGCCGGTTACCAGCAAGCGCTGGGCGATCACGCCTACTTTGCCGCGTCGGCACGCAGCAACAGCTACTATTCCAACGGACCCGACCAGGCGCCCAGCGAGACGCCGCGCTATGAAATGAGCCCGGAAAATCCCCGCGACGAGTGGTTCTTCCAGACGCTCCAGGCCAATGCACCCTACGCACTCAACGTCGATCGTTCGGTGGTCACCGGCGAACTCAAGGTCTGGTTCAACGTGCAGGTACGAGATGGCGATCGGCGCCTCGGGCTGGTCGGCTCGGGCATCGGTCTGCAGGCTTTCCTCGACGACTTCATCGAGTCCAACAAGGTCGGTGTCGAGTCGATGGTGCTCGACGCCTTCGGCTCCATCCTGGTCCACCCCAACCAGAACCTCGTCACGCTGAATGCCGAGACGGCACGGGGGCGCTCGCTGTCCACCAATATCCTCGGCCTGCTCGACGACCTCAGCGCAGCGTCGGCGGTACGCCAGGCCATGGCCGAAAGCCGCGACAGTCCCGGCAGCGTGGCGACCGTTCGGGTCACGCTGGATGGCGCCCCGCGGTTGCTGGCGCTGAGCTGGATTCCTGAACTGCAGTGGTTCGTCGCCAGCGCCGTCGACCTGGGCACCGCGCAGGTGGTCGAGATCCGCCCGCTGCTGCCGGCCATCGGCCTGTTCCTGGTGTTGTTCCTGCTGCTGATCGGCGGCGGCGCCTGGCTGGTGGAAAAGCGTGTACTCAAGCCACTGCGCCAGCTACGCCGCAGCGCCCAGGCGCTGGCGGCCGGGCAGTACGACGCGCCGCTGCCGCTGCATCGCCAGGACGAGATCGGCGAACTCAGTGCAGCCTTCGGCACCATGGCGCAGAAGGTGCGCAGCCACACCAGCGAGCTGGAGAACCGCGTACGCGAGCGCACCCGCGACCTGGAACAGGCCAACCGGGACATGGCCGCGGCACACAAGAAGATCGACGACTCCATCGATTACGCCAGCCTCATCCAGCGCTCGATCCTGCCGAACCGGCAGCTGGTCAGCGCCATGGGCGATCGCCATGCGGTGCTGTGGCGGCCGCGCGATGTCGTTGGTGGTGACTTCTATGTCTATCGCGCCGACGACCACGGCTGTCTGTTTGGCGTGGTCGACTGCGCCGGCCATGGCGTACCCGGCGCCCTGATGACCATGCTGGCCCATGCCGCGATCGATCAGGCACTCGGCAGCACCGGCCTGGCCGATCCGGCCGCGGCGCTGGCGCGTACCGACGCCATCGTGCGCAGCATGCTCAAGGAAGAGGATGATGCCCACGCGCTGGCCACCAACATGGACATCGGCCTGGCCTATGTCGATCTCAAGCGGCGCAAGGTGCATTATTCCGGCGCGAAGATCGCTCTGTACTACTGTGACGGCGAGGACGTTCACGAGGTCAAGGCGGCACGCCGGGCGATCGGCGACAAGCGCGTCGGCGAGTACCACAACACCAGTATCGACCTGCGGTCAGGCCGGACCTTCTACATGACCACCGACGGATTCCTCGACCAGGCCGGCGGCGACCAGGGCTACGGCTTCGGCAATAGCCGCTTCGCCAGCATGATCCGTGAGCATGCAAGGCGTCCGCTGGCTGAACAGGGCGAAGCCTTCAGCCTCGCACTGGCGCGCTACCAGGGCGATTTTCCGCAGCGCGACGACATCACGATGTTATGTTTCCGTTTCGATTGAGACAGGGAGTTGGCCATGGCCCCCATTGACATGTTCGCGATGCGCGAATGCTACAACCAGCAACAGATCATGTTGTGCTTCAACGGCCCTATCTCGCGCAGCCTGATCGAAGAGATAGGCAACGCGCTGCGCAATTACATGGCCGAAGAACAGGCCCACCCGTCATCGGCCATGGATGTGTTCGCCGTATACATCGAGATGACCCAGAACATCCGTCATTACACCCGCGAGAAGAACTGGTCCGATCAGCAGGCCGGGGCCACCGTAGTGGTCGCCCGCGATGAGCAGGGCCGCTACGTCGTCTCGGCCGGCAACCTGATCGAAACCGCCGATGGCCAGGTACTGCTCGATGCCATCGCGGAACTGGCGAAGAAGGACAAAGCCGAACTGAAGGCTTTGTACAAGGAACAACTGCGCAAGCCGCGCGACGAGCACGTGGCGTCTGGCGCAGGGCTTGGCCTGATCGACATCGCCCGCAAGTCCAGCGAACCGCTCAAGGCCTCGTTGCAGCCAGTCTCCGACGAACTGTCTTTCATCAGCCTGAGCGCCGTCATCTGAATCCCAAGAGCATCCCCATGAACGACTTTTCCATCCCCGGCAGCCAGTCCACCCCTGAAATCCAGTCCGACTGGGAAAAAGGCATCGTCTCGATGCAGGGCGATTCCTACCCTGAGAATTCCTACGAGCTGTTCCATCAGGTCTACGAGTGGATCGAACGCTTTCTCGCCCAGGCCAGCCACCCACTCAGCCTCGAGCTGCGCCTGCTGTACCTCAACACCAGCAGCATCAAGGCGATGATGGACATCTTCGACCTGCTCGAAGCGGCCTTCCAGGACGGTCGCCAGGTGGCGGTCAACTGGTACTACGACATCCGCAACGAGCGTGTGGTCGAGCTGGCCGAAGAGTTCAAGGAAGACTGCACCTTCCCCTTTGCCATCCAGAGCCACGACTGACGGAAGGTCGATATGCGCGGGCCATCACCGCTAGAACAGGAGATCGCCGGTCTCCTCGCCAATCCAGAGTTCGAAGGCCACCCACTGAAGGAGGCCCTCAGCCAGCTGTGGAGCGCCCATCACGATCTGCTCGGGCGCATCGAGCGCATCGCTCGCGTGTCGGATGGCTACCAGAGCATCGCCCGCGAACGCGAGCTGAGCCTGGCGGCGCGTTTCGACAAGCAGCTGCGCCAGCTGGAAAAGGTCGCGCGCATCTCTGACCGCTACCAAATGATGATGCAGGACCTCAACGCCTCGCTGCGTGAGGCCTCGACCCTGGATTCCCTCACTGGGATCGCCAACCGCCGCCTGCTCACCGAACGCTTGCGCGAGGAAAGCGAGCGCGCCAAGCGCTATGCGCGACCGCTGGCGGTGGTGATGCTGGATATCGATCGTTTCAAGGTGATCAACGACGAGTACGGCCATGAAGTCGGTGACCGGGTGCTGATCGAGGTGGTGCGGGTCATGGAGTCGGAAATACGCGAACATGATCTGTGCGGGCGCTGGGGCGGCGAAGAATTCCTCATCCTGATGCCGGAAAGCAGCGCCGAAATGGCCTGCACGGTGATACGCCGTCTTGGCGACAGCATTGCCGCGCTCGGCGTGCGGGTAAACGATGACCTGCTCGGGGTAACCGCCAGCATGGGTATCGCCGAGCTGCGCGCCGACGAAACCTACTCGAGCACCATCAACCGCGCCGACATCGCGCTGCTGAGAGCCAAGCGCAGTGGTCGCAATCGCTGTGAGCTGGCCGACTAGCCATCACCCCACCAGTCACAAGAATGACGCACCCAGCGCTCCAATTCCGTGCAAATCGAGCAACGCCTCCGCCCTGTGAAGTCTGAAGCATCGGGAAACATAGAAACCAGACGCCACGCGCGGAGCCGAGACCTTCAGCACCACTACCCCTCAAACGCACCATTTGGCGGCATGCCAGACTCATGTCGCACTTCCGCGGTGCAAATCAGGTTTGCTACAGTCGCCGGCCAAAATTATTAATGACTGCCAACAAGCGGTCGCCGAGGGCCTACTGATGATCGAAACCGTTGATGCCTTTCTCGCCCGACTGAAGCAACGCGACCCCCACCAACCCGAGTTCCACCAGGCGGTGGAAGAAGTGGTTCGCAGCCTCTGGCCCTTCCTCGAAGCCCATCCGCACTACATGCAGGCCGGCATCATCGAGCGCATGGTCGAGCCGGAGCGCGCCATCATCTTCCGCGTGCCGTGGGTCGACGATCAGGGCCGCGTCCAGGTCAACCGCGGTTTCCGCATCCAGATGAACAGCGCCATCGGCCCGTACAAGGGTGGTCTGCGCTTCCATCCCTCGGTCAATCTCGGCGTCCTCAAGTTCTTGGCCTTCGAGCAGGTCTTCAAGAACTCCCTGACGTCGCTGCCCATGGGCGGCGGCAAGGGCGGCTCGGACTTCAATCCCAAGGGCAAGAGCGACAACGAAGTCATGCGCTTCTGCCAGTCGTTCATGAGCGAGCTGTATCGCCACATCGGTGCCGACCTCGACGTGCCGGCCGGTGACATCGGCGTCGGCGGTCGCGAGATCGGCTTCCTCTTCGGCCAGTACAAGCGCCTGTCCAACCAGTTCACTTCCGTCCTGACCGGCAAGGGCCTGGCCTATGGCGGCAGCCTGATCCGCCCGGAAGCCACCGGCTACGGCTGCGTGTACTTCGCCGAGGAAATGCTCAAGAGCAGCCACAGCAGCTTCGACGGCAAGCGCGTGGCGATCTCCGGTTCCGGCAACGTCGCGCAGTACGCGGCGCAGAAGGTCATGGAACTGGGCGGCCGGGTCGTCTCGCTGTCCGACTCGGGCGGCACCCTGCACTTCCCGGACGGCATGACCGCCGAGCAGTGGGCCTACCTGATGGACCTGAAGAACGTCCGTCGCGGTCGCCTGGAAGAGATGGGCACGCAGTTCGGCGTGACCTACCTGGCCGATCAGCGTCCGTGGAACCTGCCGTGCGACATCGCCCTGCCCTGCGCCACGCAGAACGAACTGGATGGCGAAGACGCCCGCGCACTGCTGAAGAACGGCTGCATCTGCGTGGCCGAAGGCGCGAACATGCCGTCGACCCTGGAGGCCGTCGACCTGTTCCTCGAGGCCGGCATCCTCTACGCACCGGGCAAGGCATCCAACGCCGGTGGTGTGGCCTGTAGCGGTCTGGAGATGAGCCAGAACGCCATGCGCCTGCACTGGACCTCCGGTGAGGTGGATACCAAGCTGCACGGCATCATGCAGTCGATCCACCACGCCTGCGTCGCCCATGGCGAGGAAAACGGCCGGATCAACTACGTCAAAGGCGCCAACATCGCCGGCTTCGTCAAGGTCGCCGATGCCATGCTGGCCCAGGGCGTCGTGTAACGGCCGCGCCGACCGGCAAGCCTGGCCAGAAAGACAAAGCCCCCGTCGGATCGTCCGGCGGGGGCTTTTGCTTTGCGGGGCTTCCCGCGGCAATCGACTACCAGTAGTTCTCCACTGCCACCTGACCGGGCCGGCGGGTCATCGCCAGGTTCAGATCACGGGCTTTCAGTACCGCACGGGTGTCCTCGATCATCTGCGGGTTGCCGCAGAGCATGATCCGCGAATGCTCAGGCGTCAGCTGCAGATCGGCGGCGCGTTCCAGTTCGCCGTTCTCGATCAGCGTAGTGATGCGCCCATGCAGCGCGCCGGGCACCCGTTCGCGCGTGACCACCGGCAGGTGCAGCAGCTTCGTGCCCAGCCCTTCCAGGTAGTCGCGCTGCGGCAGTTCGGCGATCAGCTGCTGGTAGGCCAGTTCACGGGCCTCGCGCACGCTGTAGACAAGAATGATGCGCTCGAAGCGCTGCCAGGCCTCGAAGTCCTGCAGGATCGACAGGAACGGCGCGATACCGGTGCCGGTGGCCAGCAGCCAGAGGTCACGGCCATCGGGAAAGCGATCCAGCGTCAGGAAGCCGAAGGCTTGCTTGTCCACCAGCAACTCGTCGCCGACCTTGAGCCGGCTCAGCTCGCTGGTGAATTCGCCGTCCGGCACCACGATGGAAAAGAAATCGAGAAACTCGTCATGCGGCGCCGAGACCATCGAATAGGCGCGCCAGACGATGCAGCCGCTGGGCTTGCGCACACCGAGGCGGGCGAACTGCCCGGCGGTGAAGCGAAAACCGGGATCGCGGCTGGTACGCAGAGTGAACAGGTTAGGCGTCAACGTCTGCACCTCTAGCAGGCGCTGGCGGGTGAACTTCTCTTCGCTGGCGGTCATACTTCGCTCCCTCCGAGCATCTTTGGGCCCACTGCACGCAGCGCCCGTATGAATCCTTGATACTCCTTTCCGACGCTTACAAACACCGCCAGTTCTCATGCCTATTCTCGATACCCCCTATGCAAGCCTCGATCTGATCCGTCAGCCGGAGCAGCCCAACGAGCCGCTGCAGGCCTTCGATGCCGCCGACGAATACCTGCTGGCCCAGCTGCATGAGCAGGGATTGCCAGCGGCCACGCGAGTGCTGATCCTCAATGACAGCTTCGGCGCCCTGGCTTGCTCGCTGGCCGCACACGTCGCGGTCACCAGCAGCGGCGACTCGCACCTCGGCCACCTGGCATTGCAAAAGAACCTGGCACGTAACGAGCTGCCGGCCGACAGCGTGCGCTTCGTACCTGCCAGCGAGGTCGCCCAGGGCCCGTTCGACCGGGTGCTGATTCGCGTACCGAAAACCCTTGCCCTGCTGGAAGAACAGCTGATCCGCCTGCACGGCCAGCTGGCGCCCGGCGCGCAGGTGATCGCTGCGGCGATGATCAAGCACCTGCCGCGCGCCGCCGGTGATCTGCTGGAGCAGTACATTGGCCCGGTGCAGGCCTCGCTGGCGGTGAAGAAGGCACGTCTGCTCAGCACAACGCCGAGCGCAAAACCGGCGCCGCAGTCGCCCTACCCTACCCGCTACCAGCTCGATCAGCCGAAGCTTGAACTGCTCAACCACGCCAACCTGTTCTGCCGCGAAGGCCTCGATATCGGCACCCGCGCCTTCCTGCCACATCTGCCGCAGGCACTCGGTGCGCTGCGCGTCGCCGATCTCGGCTGCGGCAACGGTGTGCTCGGCATCGTCTACGCGCTGGGCAACCCGCAGGCGCAACTGATACTGGTGGACGAGAGCTACATGGCTGTGCAGTCGGCACGGGAGAACTGGCAGGCAATCCACGGTCAGCGTCCGGTCAAGATTCGCGCCGGCGACGGCCTGGCCGAGCAGCCGCCGGCCTCGCTGGACCTGGTACTGTGCAATCCGCCGTTCCACCAGCAGCAGGTGGTCGGCGACTTCCTCGCCTGGCGCATGTTCACCCAGGCCAAGGCGGCGCTGGCCAAGGGCGGCGAGCTGTGGATCGTCGGCAATCGCCACCTTGGCTATCACCTCAAGCTCAAGCGCCTGTTCGGCAATGCCGAGCAGGTCGCCGCCACGCCGAAGTTCGTCATTCTGCGATCGATCAAGGCATGAGCGAGGTGCCGGTCCGTCTGAGCATCCGGCAGTTCGCCGCACGTACCGGGCTGTCCGCCGACACGCTGCGCTATTACGAGAAGATCGGCCTGCTGCGACAGGTCGCTCGGGATTCCAGCGGCTTTCGCGTCTATGGCCCACGCGACCTGGAGTGGATCGGCTTCATCCTGCGCCTGAAAGACACCGGAATGGCGCTGGACGACATCATCCGCTATGCCGAACTGCGCGAATGCGGCGCTACCACGCTGGCGGCGCGCCAGGCGCTGCTCGAAGAACATGCGGCCCGGCTGCAGGAACGCATCCAGCGCGACCATGATCATCTCGACGCGTTGCGCGCGAAGATCGCCCTGTATCGGCAGCAAACTTCCGCTTGACCTGGAGCTGACTCCAACCCGCAGGCTTTCCTCTAGTCCATCAAGAGGAACGCTCCATGTCTGCATCGACCCGCTACACAGACGGCCTGGCCAAGCTCCAAGAAATTGACGGCGAAGCCGGGCACAAGGTCATCGACAGCCTGCAAGCCATCGCACCGGACCTGGCCCGCTACGTTATCGAGTTTCCCTTCGGCGACATCTATCAGCGCCCCGGCCTGGACCTCCCCCAGCGCGAGCTGGCGACCGTGGCGGCGCTGACCGCGCTCGGCCACTGCCAACCGCAGCTGGCGGTGCACGTTCACGGCGCGCTGAATGTCGGCTGCACGCCGGAGCAGATCGTCGAAGTGGTCATTCAGATGGCGGTTTACGCGGGCTTCCCGGCGGCACTCAATGGCATGCACACCGTGAAGGCGGTATTCGCCGAACGAGGTTTGCTGCCGACCGGCAACGCCAACGAATGACCAACTGCCGGGCTTGCCTTGCTGCAGGCGCGGCTCAGTTCGGCGGCGCCTCGCTCAGCAACGCCTTGCTGATCGCCTGGCCGACCTGTTCGAACAGGCTGCCGGCTTCCTTGCCTTCGTCCAGGCCTTCGGCGCAGGCCACCACGACGATCGCACGGCGCTCGTCCTCTGGCTCGATCACGCCCACATGGCAGGCGCGCTCCAGCTGCGTGCCGGTCTTCTGGATGAAGGGCACGTCCTCCGGCAGCCCGGCCTCGAGCCGGTAGTTGTCATAGGAATCGAGCTTCATGAAGCCGTACAGCAGATCGCGGCTCTCGGCCGACAGCAACTCCCCGCGCACCAGTTTTTCCAGCATCGTGCCGTAGGCCACCAGGCTGCTGGAGTTGAGCTGGCGGGCGTAGTAGCGCTCGTAGGCCTGCTCCATGCTTGCCGCCTTCAACTCGTCCTGCTGCAGATTGAGTACCCGCGCCAGCGCCTCATAACGCGGCTTGCTGAACGGCGCTGAGGCCAGCTCCACCAGCTGCATGTTGTCCAGCTGGGCGGCATCGGGATGTACCTCGCCGTATACGTCGCGCCGCACCTGGGTAAAGCTGGTGATGGCCTCGAAGTCGCCGCCCATGCTCTTGCGGGTGCGCTGGTTGAGCGCATCCTCGCCGACCAGGCGGATCAGCATGTTGGCGGCCGTGTTGTCGCTTTCGATGAGCATTTCCTTGAGCAGATCGCGCAGCGAGTAATCGACGCCGTTGTCCTGCCAGACCAGATCGCCGGAGCCGTCCACCTTGTCCTCCGCCTCCAGCGTCAGCCGCTGATCGAGGCGAAACTCGTCATCGTCGACGCCCTGCAGCACGGCCAGCGCGATCGGCACCTTCACTGCCGAGCCCAGGTACCAGAAGCGCTCGGCGTCGTAGCGCAGCTCGGCATCCTCGCCCAGATGCTTGATGTACACGCCGAGCTTGCCCGGCGACGCCTCGTCGACCCGACGCAGCTCCTGCTCCAGCCCATCCTTCCAGGTCGCCTCGGCCTGTTCGGTGCAGGCCGTCAGGCCGGCCAGTGGCACCAGCAGTGCGCCAAACGCGATCAATCTGCTCATCTTCGAATCAACCCCGCTGCGGCGACGGCCTCGCCGGTGCCACGCAATGCCCGCTCGGCCTGGGTGGTGGAGGCCACCCCGCGCACGCAGGCGACAATGATCAGGCGCTGGGACGTCGAGTCCGCCGCGCCTGGCTGGTCCACCAGCCCGGCATCGCAGATGCGCGCGCGCTGGGTGCCGGTCTTGTGAGCGAATCCGGTGCCGGACGGCAGGCCAGCCTTGATTCGCCGCCCGCCGGTCTCGACCCGGCGCATCACGCTCAGCAGGTACTCGGTGCTCGCCGGCCCCAGCGCGGTGCCGGCATCGAGTGCCGAGAGCAGATCGCCATAGGCCTTCAGCGTGCCGGAGTTGAACGGCGTGGCGTAGTAACGCTCGTAGGCCTCGCCGAGGCTGATGGGCACCAGCGCGCTGCGCTCCACGCCGATCAGCCGCGGCAGCAAGGCCAGGCGGCCGGCGTCGTTCGGCTGCCGCTTGAGGGCGAGAAAGTCCTTGCCGGACAGCGTGCGCGCCGCCGGATGCAGTTCGCCGTAGATCAGCCGTCGCACATCGGCCAGGGTGGTGATCGGCCCGAAGCCCCCGGGCACCAGCTCGCGGGTAACCGCATTGACCTGGTCGATGCCGACGAGGCGGATCAGCATGTCGCTGGCGGTGTTGTCGCTGTGGATCAGCATCTGGTCCAGCAGATAACGCGCGCTCAGCGCCTTGCCCGGCGCATGGCGGTTGGTCGGGCCGGCACCGTCGACGTAGTCGCTGGCAAGCAGGGTCACCGGGCTGTCCAGCGTCAAGTCGTCCTGCTCGACACGGCGCATCACCGCGATGGCGATCGGCACCTTGACCGTCGAGGCCAGGTACCAGGCGTCTTCGCCATGGTAGGAGACCGAGATGCCGGTCTGCATGTCCTTGACGTAGACGCCCAGTTGCCCCGGTGTCTGCCTGTCCACCTGGGCCAGACGCGCCAGTAACGGGCCGCTCCATTCGATGCTGTCCTGCGCCACGGCGCGCTGGGCAAGCGGCAGCGTGATCAGCAGCAGACATAGAACGGCGAGCGGTGAACGTAGCGGGGCGGGCAACAACATGGGCCTCCGGATCGATGGTGCATTTCCTTCCTATCCGACCACCGGCGCCGGCTGCCGTGCGCCGGGTCCCGATTACCGGTGCAGCGCAACCGCTGGCGTCGCTGCGAGTCCGATGACTATCAACCGACACAGGAGCGGGCTGTGGCGCGCACCGAACATTTCATCGGACTGGAGTGGCTGCGCTTTCTGCTGGCCATCTATGTCGTGCTGTTCCATACCGTGCACGCCTACGTCGAGGACGAGCCGACCTGGCTCTCGGAGCTGGCCGGCGTCGGCTTCTTCGCCACCAGCAGCTTCTTCGTCCTCTCCGGCTTTCTGCTGGCGCACGTCTATTGTCGGCAGGGCGAACTGCGCGAGCCGGCGCGGCATTTCCTCGGCAAACGCCTGGCCAACCTCTACCCGCTGCACCTGTTCTCGCTGCTGCTGACGGCCATCGTGCTGACCATCATCGCCAAGCTAGGCATTCCGCCGGACGACGCCAAGGCGAGCCTGCGCTATGTGGTCTACGACACCAACGAGGAGCTCAGCGGCGAGGCCCGCGACGCCCTCGAGTACTTCATGAACAACCGCGAGCTGGCGTTCAACTTCATTCTGCAGCTGCTGATGCTGCATGCCTGGAACCCGCTGTACCTGACGTTCAACCCGCCGCTGTGGTCGATCTCCACGCTGTTCTTCTTCTACCTGTGCTTCCCGCTGCTGGCACCGCGCCTGATGCGCCTGCGCCACAAGGGCTGGTGGCTGCTGGCGATCGCCGCGCTCTACCTGCTGCCGCCGCTGTGGGCAATCCAGCAGGATGCCTACGGCATTCCCGTCACCGGCATGCTGCACCGCATGCCGCTGCTGCGGCTGCCGGAATTTCTCGCCGGCATTCTGCTCTGCGGGCTGTTCCGCGAATGGCGAGCGGCCGGCGGGCAACTCGGCATCGCAGCACGGCTGGCACTGGGGGCCTTCGTGCTGGCGAGCTTTCTGGCCACGGTGTGGCTGCTCAAGGGCGAACGCTACTGGTATTTCCTGTTGCACAACGGCCTGCTGCTGCCGGCGCAACTGGCACTGGTCTGGCTCTGCGCGCTGATCGCCACGCCACGCAGTGCCGCAGTGGTCGGCTGGTCACAGCGCCTCGGCGCGGCCTCGTTGCCGCTGTTCGTGCTGCATGTGCCGGTGTTCATCCTCTTCTCGCGCTCGGAGAAGCTGCTCGGGGCACTGTCGGCCGAATGCTTCGAGGACTGGGCCGATTGCGTGGCTCAGGCGGGGGAACTGGCGCTGACGCCAGCCTTCTATCCGCTGTATCTGGGATTGTGCATCGTGGTCTGCGTGCTGGCGCAGGAGCGAGCGGTGGTACCGGTGAGGCAGTTCCTGCTGAGGCGAGTATTGAAGGTTTGATGCAGGGGCGCGTGAAGTCGCATGCCCATGCGCGCCAGAACAAGCGAAGAAAGATCGCGACCGAAAATCTACAGGCAACACGGACCCAAACCCCTCCGAACGCGTAGCGTCCAAAACGGCGCGCCCACCACGCCGCTGCGTGGGCACGATCAGCTGCTCCAGCTGACGCAGCCGCACCGGCGGGCCGAAGCCCACCCAGCGCGCCGGCGACTACAGCAATTTATCCAGGGTAATCGGCAGGTCCCTAACCCGCTTGCCGGTCGCGTTGTAGACCGCATTGGCCACCGCCGCCGCCACGCCGACGATACCGATCTCCCCTACTCCCTTCGACCCGAGCTCGTTGACCACCTCGTCGTGTTCCTCGACGAAGATCACCTCGACCTCTGGAATGTCCGCGTTCACCGGGATGTGGTACTCGGCGAGGTTGTGGTTCATGTAGCGGCCGAGCCGGTGGTCGATCAGCGTCTCCTCGTGCAGCGCCTGGCCGATGCCCCATACCACGCCGCCGACGATCTGGTTGCCGGCCGTCTTCGGGTTGACGATTCGTCCGGCGGCGATCGCGCTGACCACGCGACTGACCTTGATGGTGCCAAGGTCCTCGTCGACGCGCACCTCGACGAACACTGCCGAATGGGTCGCGGTGGCCCAGGCGTCGCGCTTCTCGTCAGGCTTGACGCTGGCTTCGGCGTCCAGCGCCCCGCTGACCTGGACGATGTCGCGCAGCGCCACGGCATGTTCGCCGGTTTTCAGCCGCAGCTGCCCATCGACGAACTCCACCGCGTCCAGACTCGCCCCGGTGAACGGCGAGGCCGGCGACTGCTGCACGGCGTCCAGCAGCTTCTGCCGCAGGCCGGCGCAGGCCCGCTGCACCGCGCTGCCCACCGAAGACACGGTGGCCGAACCGCCTTCGAGCGGCGCCTGCGGCAGGCTGGAGTCGCCGAGACGGAATTCCACCTCGCTCATCGGCAGGCCCATCGCGTCGGCGGCGATCTGGGTCATCGCGGTGTAGGTGCCGGTGCCGATGTCGGCGGTGGCGCTGGTTACCAGCAGCCTTCCGTCCGCGTCGAGACAGGCGCGAGCGGAGGCAGGCATCTGCATCGCCTCCCAGACACCGGTGGCCATGCCCATGCCGACCAGCTGATGGCCGTCGCGCAGACTGCGTGGTTGCGTCGGGCGCCGCGACCAGCCGAAACGCTCGGCACCCTGCTGGTAGCAGGCACGCAGCTCCTTGCTGGAATAGCGCTTGCCCTCGTTGCCGTTGGTCTCGGTGTAGTTGCGCAAGCGCAGCTCCAACGGATCGATACCGACTTCATACGCCAGCTCGTCCATCGCGCACTCCAGCGCATAGACGCCAATGGTCGCCCCCGGGGCGCGCATGTCCAGCGGGGTATAGACGTCCAGCGGTGCCAGACGGTAGCCGAGGCGCACGTTGTCGCAGGCGTAGAGCATGCCGGACCACTCCACCTCGTGCTCGGTGAAGTCCTCGAAGCGCGAGGTCTGGCCGATGGCCCTGTGCTCGATGGCCTGCAACCGCCCTTCGCCATCGGCGGCGAGCTTGAGCTGCTGGACGGTCCGCGGGCGATAGCCGAAGGTGAACATCTGCTGGCGAGTCAGCTCGACGCGCACCGAAGCCTTGAGCTTGAGCGCGGCCATTACCGCCAGCGGCAGCTGGTACTGCGGGCGCAGGCCGGAGCCAAAGGCGCCGCCGACGAAGGGCGACAGCACGCGGATCTTGCCCTCCATGTCGAACACCTGCTCCAGGTAGCGCTGGCAGTTCTGCACGCCCTGGGTCTTGTCGTGGATCAGCAGCTCCCCGCCCGGCTGGTACTGGACGATGGAAGCATGCGGCTCCATGGGGTTGTGGTGTTCCACCGGGGTCTCGTACTCACGGTCGATGTGATTTGCCGCCGCCGCGAACGCCGAGTCGAAATCACCACGCGGCTCGGGGAGCTCGGCAGGCGCATCGTGGGCCTGATCGCGCACGGCCTGCAGATCGGTCTGGTGTGCCTCGACTTCGTATTCGACTCGCACCAGGCTCGCCGCATGGCGCGCCAGGGCCTGGGTCTCGGCCACCACCAGCGCCAGAGGCTGGCCGCTGTAGAGCACGCGATCGTTGTACAGCGGGCGGAACGGCGAGCCTTCGGCGGCATCGTCGTCCTCGTAGGGCTTGTCGTAGCTGGCCACCGGCGGTCGGTTCTGATGGGTCAGCACCAGGCGCACGCCGGGCAATGCCTCGGCCGCGGCGGCATCGATGCGCGTGACTCGGCCACGGGCGATGCTGCTCGAGACCACCGCGCCGTAGAGCAGCCCCGGCACCTCGGCTTCGGCGGCATAACAGGCCTTGCCGGTGACCTTGAGCGGGCCGTCGACGCGGTCCAGCGGCTTGCCGAGTGGAGAGTTGGCGCTGTTCATCGGACGGTTCCTCCGGCGGCTTCGGTGAGAGCGCGCACGATGGCGCGATGGGCCAGGTCGATCTTGAAGGCATTGTCGGCAAGCGGTTGCGCACCTTGCAGCAGGCGATCGGCCGCCGCGGCGAACTTCGCCGGCTCGGCGCGCTGACCACTGAGCAGGTCTTCGGCTTCCTCCAGGCGCCAGGGTTTGTGGGCCACGCCGCCCAGGGCGATGCGTGCGCGACGGATGACGTCGCCATCGACCTCCAGCGCGGCGGCAACGGAGACCAGCGCGAAAGCGTAGGACGCGCGGTCACGCACCTTGAGGTAGGCGCAGTGGCTGGCGAAGCCCTCCACCGGCAGTTCGACGGCGGTGATCAGCTCGCCTTCGGTGAGCACGTTGTCCAGCTGCGGCTGGTCGCCGGGCAGGCGGTGAAAGTCCACCAGGTCGACGCGCCGCTGGCCATGTGGCCCTTCGATGTGCACCCGCGCGTCCAGCGCAGCCAGCGCGACGCACATGTCCGAGGGATGCACGGCGACGCACGCCTCGCTGGCACCGAGGATGGCGTGGATGCGGTTGCGTCCGTCGCGTGCGCCGCAGCCGGACCCCGGCTCGCGCTTGTTGCACGGGGTGGCGGTGTCATAGAAGTAGTAGCAGCGGGTGCGCTGCAGCAGGTTACCGCCGGTGCTGGCCATGTTGCGCAGCTGCGGCGATGCGCCGGCAAGAATGGCCTTGCTCAGCAGCGGGTAGCGCTGCTCGATCTGCGGGTGCCAGGCCAGGTCGGCGTTGCTCACCAGCGCACCGATGCGCAGGCCACCCTCGGCGGTCTGTTCGATCTCGCGCAGCGGCAGGCCGTTGATGTCGATCAGCTGGCCCGGATGCAGCACGTTTTCCTTCATCAGGTCGAGCAGGTTGGTGCCACCGGCGATATAGCGGCTGTCCGGCCCGTGCAGGGCGATGGCCTGGTCGATACGTTCGGGGCGCTGGTAGCTGAACGGCGTCATTGCGCACCCTCCTGGCCACGTAGCACCGGCAGTGCCTCCTCGATGGCGGCGAGGATGTTCGGATAGGCGCCGCAGCGGCAGAGGTTGCCGCTCATGTGTTCGCGGATCTCGTCGCGGCTGCTGGCGCGGTGCTCGGCCGCGAGCCCGGCCGCCGAGCAGATCTGCCCCGGCGTGCAATAACCACACTGGAAGGCATCGTGCTTGACGAAGGCGGCCTGCAGCGGATGCAGCGCCTCGGCGCTGGCCAGGCCCTCGATGGTGGTCAGACGCGCGCCGTCGTGCATCACCGCCAGGGTCAGGCAACTGTTGATGCGCCGCCCGTCGAGCAGCACCGTGCAGGCGCCGCACTGGCCGTGATCGCAGCCTTTCTTGGTGCCGGTCAGGCCGAGCTGGTCGCGCAGCAGGTCGAGCAAGGTGGTCCAGGGTTGCACCTGGAGCTCACGGCGTTCGCCGTTCAGCTCCAGGCTGATGGTGCAGGTCTGGCCTGCAGCTGAAGAATGTTCGCTCATGGCAGCCTCACGGTTTGGGCATTGGTGTGCGCTGTCCGTGCGTCTTGGGGTACGACTGGCGTGGCGCCGAAATCGTTCAGCTCCCTGAGCAGGGGCCGGAGCATCGCCGTGCAGGCTTATCGGATCAGCACCGCCGGCGATCGTCCGGGTGGTCGATGTCCTGCAACACGCCGGGGTCGTCCACCTCCAGCTGCTGCACGGCATGCCGGGCGAACAGCGCCTGGGCACCGCGATCGCCATCGAGCTGCAGCAACCGTTCGCGATAAGCGCCACCAATCCCGCGCGGATGGCCGGGCCGCCCCTGATGGACAGGCACCACCAGATTGTCGTGGTCGATCGCCGCGACGATGGCCCGCAGGGTCGCTGGCTGCACATAGGGCATGTCGCCCAGCGCCACCAGCCAGCCGCCGGCCGCCGGTGCATGGGCGACCGCCTGCGCCAGGCTATGACCGAGGCCACGGGTCTCCACCAGCAGCCGCTCGCAGTCCCCGGCATGGGCGGCAAGCCAGTCGTGCAGCGGACCATTGTCGGCGCGACTCACCACCAGCAGCCGCTCGGCGACGCCGCGCAGGTTCGCCAGCGTGGCGGCGAGCACCGGCGGCGCCGGCGCATCGCTGAGGCTCGGCGCCAGCAGCTTGTCTGCCCCGCCTATGGCGCGGTAGCGGCTGCCCTGCCCGGCGGCGAGCACGATGGCGCAGACACCGGCACCAGGCACCCTGCGCTCAGGCACAGCGCTGCTGCGCCGACAGGCTCGGCGCCAGGGCGCCATTCTTCAGCGCCACCACCTCGGCCATCAGCGACAGGGCAATTTCCGCCGGCGTGCGGCTGCCGATGGGCAGCCCGATGGGGCCGTGCAGGCGCTGCACCTGGCGCTCGCCAAGACCCAGCGAGAGCAGGCGCGCCTTGCGCTTCTCGCTATTGACCCGCGAGCCCAGGGCGCCGACGTAGAAGGCTTCGGACTGCAGCGCGGTGAGCAGCGCCATGTCGTCCAGCCGCGGGTCGTGGGTCAGCGCGACGATGGCGGTGTGCGCATCCGGCTCGATGGCCAGCACGGCGTCGTCCGGCATGCCGGGCACGAAGCGCACGGCGGCCGGATTCCAGTCGTGGGCATAGCCTTCGCGTGGGTCACAGATCAGCACCTCGAAGCCGAGGCCGTGAGCCAGGTCGGCGACATAGCGCGACAGCTGCCCGGCGCCGATCATCAGCAGGCGCCAGGCCGGACCGAATGGCGCGCGCAGGGTATGCCCGTCGAACTGCAGCACAGCCTCACGCCCGGCGGGCTGCAGGACGACCGCGCCGCTGGCCATGTCCAGCCGACGCAGCAGCCGCTCGTGTGCGGCACAGCGCGACAGCAGCTCGTCGATCCAGCCGGCATCGCGCAATGGCTCCTGCAGCAGGCGCAGGGTGCCACCGCAGGGCAGGCCGAAACGCGCGGATTCTTCCTTGCTCACGCCATAGGTGATCAGCTGGCAGGTCGACGGTGGCTCATCGGCCATGACCCGGGCGAGCAGGTCGTCCTCGACGCAGCCACCGGACACCGAGCCCTCGACACGGCCGTCGCCGCGCAGCGCCAGCAGCGAGCCCACCGGGCGCGGCGCGCTGCCCCAGGTTTCGATCACCGTGTAGAGCACCACCGCGTGACCGTCACGCAACCAGTCGCGGGCACGCCGCAGCACTGCCAGATCGACACTGTCCATCGTTCTCCTCGAATTCACCGTTTGCACCGGCTGGCCGGCATGCAAGCAGTGACCGATGGGCTATGTGGTTAGTTCGTCGCCGGCACCAGCATGGCGTCGGCCACCTCGCGCCGCTTGCCCCGTCCGGCCAGGCGCTCCACCAGGGTCAGGGCGAATTCCAGGGCGGTCGCCGGGCCCTGGCTGGTGATGCAGTTGCCGTCCACCACCACCGGCTGGTCGAGGAAATGCGTGCCGGTGAGGTTGTCGCTCATGCCTGGGTAGCAGGTCACCTGGCGGCCCTTGAGCACGCCGTAGGGGTGCAGCGCCACCGCCGGCGCGGCGCAGATCGCCGCGTAGTCCAGTCCGGCGCGGGCCTGCTGGCGTACGCGCTCGGCCAGTGGCTCCAGCTCGCCGAGGGTCTTCGCGCCGGGCATGCCGCCGGGCAGCACGATGAGGTCGAAATCCTGCGCCAGCACGTCGAGCAGCATGGTGTCGGCAGTGATCCGGGTGCCGCGCGCACAGGTCAGCATGCGCCGTTCCTCGACGCTGGCCACCACCACGTCGAACTCGGCACGGCGCAGCACGTCGATCAGGGTGACGGCCTCCAGGTCTTCGGAACCGTCGGCGATCGGAATCAGGACACGTTTGCTCATGGCGTTCACCTGCTCAATGGAAATTCAACCGCGCTGCCGGCCGGTGTAAGATGCCCGGCTTTTGCGACGACAGGCCAGCCGCCCGCCAGAGGCGACGGCCCCACACTTAACCGGCACAAGAGGATCGACCATGCTGGAAAAGC
The DNA here is from genome assembly GCF_041381355.1 of Pseudomonas sp. LM13. Lineage (NCBI taxonomy): Bacteria > Pseudomonadati > Pseudomonadota > Gammaproteobacteria > Pseudomonadales > Pseudomonadaceae > Pseudomonas > Pseudomonas sp. LM13. Next base: position 132,544 of record NZ_JACBXH010000002.1, on the reverse strand, counting down.
TGTTTCAACTCAAGGCGCACAACACCACGCTGCGCACCGAGATCCTGGCCGGCATCACCACCTTCCTGACGATGGCCTACATCCTCTTCGTCAACCCGAGCATCCTCGCCGAGACCGGCATGGACCACGGCGCGGTGTTCGTCGCCACCTGCCTGGCGGCAGCCATCGGCTCGGCGATCATGGGTCTGGTCGCCAACTACCCGATCGCGCTGGCACCGGGCATGGGCCTGAATGCCTTCTTCACCTACACCGTGGTGCTGACCATGGGTTACACCTGGCAGACCGCGCTGGGTGCGGTGTTCCTTTCCGGCCTGATCTTCTTCGGGCTGTCGATCTTCAAGATCCGTGAATGGATCATCCACAGCATTCCGCTGGCCCTGCGCGCCGGCATTGCCGCGGGTATCGGCCTGTTCCTGGCGATCATCGCCCTGAAGAATGCCGGCATCGTCGTCGACAACCCGGCCACCCTGGTCGGCCTCGGCGACCTCAGCGCCGGCGGCCCGCGGCTGGCGTGCCTGGGCTTCTTTCTGATCGCCGCGCTGGCCTACCGCAAGGTCACCGGTGCGGTGATGATCGGCATCCTGGTGGTCACCGGCCTGTCGATCCTGCTCGGCCTGTCGCAGCTCAACGGCGTGGTGTCTATGCCGCCGTCGCTGGCGCCGACCTTCATGCAGCTGGACATCATGGGGGCGCTGGATATCGGCCTGATCAGCGTGATCTTCGCCTTCCTCTTCGTCGACCTGTTCGACACTTCCGGCACCCTGATCGGCGTGGCGCAGAAAGCCGAGCTGCTGGACAAGGACGGCAAGATGCCGCGCCTGGGCCGCGCCCTGCTCGCCGACAGCACCGCCACCATGGCCGGCGCGGCGCTGGGCACCTCGACCACCACCAGCTACATCGAATCCGCCGCCGGTACCGCTGCCGGTGGCCGCACCGGCCTGACCGCCTGCGTGGTCGCCCTGCTGTTCCTGCTCAGCCTGTTCTTCGCCCCGCTGGCCGGTGCCGTGCCGGCCTACGCCACCGCCCCGGCGCTGCTGTTCGTCGCCGTACTGATGATGAGCAGCCTGGCCGGCATCGACTGGGACGACCTCACCGTCGCCGCGCCGGTGGCCATCGCCGCGCTGGCCATGCCGCTGACCTTCTCCATCGCCAACGGCATCGCCTTCGGCTTCATCGCCTGGACCGCCATCAAGCTGCTGGCCGGCCGCTGGCGCGAGCTGAGCCCGGCGATGTGGGTGCTCTCGGCACTGTTCGTGGTCAAGCTGGGCTGGTTTACCGGCTGACCAGACCGTACACGTTCGCGGCCGCTCCCCCACTGTCCGCCCGGAAGTGGGCTTGGCCGCGAAGCTCCTGAAACCTCTGCACGAAGCCCTGCCATGCCGCTGCCCCACCTCGACCCCGCCCAATACGACGCCCAACTCGCCGAAAAAGCCGCCCGGCTGGAGGAGCTGCTGGCACCGTTCGATGCACCGGCAGCAGAAGTCTTCGATTCGCCGCGCGAGCATTACCGCCTGCGTGCCGAGTTCCGCCTGTGGCGCGAAGACGGCCAGCGCCATTACGCAATGTTCGAGCAGGGCGACAAGCACAAGGCGATCCTGATCGACGACTTCCCCATCGCCAGCCGCCGCATCAACGAGCTGATGCCGCAACTGAAGGCCGCCTGGCAGGCCTCGGAAGTACTCAGCTTCAAACTGTTCCAGGTGGAATTTCTCACCACCCTGAGCGGCGATGCGCTGATCACCCTCGCCTACCACCGCCCATTGGACGAGGCCTGGCAGGCCGAAGCCGAGCAGCTCGCCGCAGACCTCGGCGTCAGCCTGGTCGGCCGTTCCAAGGGCAAGCGCATCGTCATCGGCCGCGATTACGTGGAAGAACAGCTAACGGTCGCCGGACGCCGCTTCCGCTATCGCCAGCCGGAAGGCGCCTTCACCCAGCCCAACGGCGAGGTCTGCCAGAAGATGCTGAACTGGGCCTTTGAAGCGCTCGGCGAGCGCGACGACGACCTGCTGGAGCTGTACTGCGGCAACGGCAACTTCACCCTGCCGCTGGCCACCCGCGTGCGCCGCGTGCTGGCCACGGAGATCAGCAAGACTTCGGTCAACGCCGCGCTGGCCAACATCGCCGACAACGGCATCGACAACATCGAGCTGGTGCGTCTTTCCGCCGAGGAGCTGACCCAGGCGCTGAAAGAGGTGCGCCCGTTCCGCCGCCTGGCCCATATCGACCTGAAGAGCTACGACTTCGGCAGCATCTTTGTCGACCCACCGCGCGCCGGCATGGACCCGGACACGTGCGAACTGGCCCGTCGCTTCGAGCGCATCCTCTACATCTCATGCAACCCGGAAACCCTGGCGCAGAACATCGCCCAGCTCGCCGACACCCATCGCATCGAGCGCTGTGCGCTGTTCGACCAGTTCCCATACACCCACCATATGGAATCCGGGGTTCTGCTGGTCCGCCGGTGATCGGCGAGTGAACGTCGGCAACCCGTCGACGTTCCACATCCGTAACCATTCAGCCGTTACGGAGGTGCAACCATGCTGGTGTTCGAGCCGATCTATACCGATGGCCTGGCGCAGATCTCCTACCTGGTGGGCGACAGCAAGGCCGCCGTCGCCGCGGTGATCGACCCGCGGCGCGACGTCGATATCTACCTCGACCTGGCCCGCGAAAAAGGCCTGCGCATCGCCTACGCCATCGAAACCCACATCCATGCCGACTTCGTCTCCGGTGCCCAGGCGCTGGCCGAACGCAGCGGCGCAGAGATCATCGGCGGCTGCTCAGCGGACTACGGTTTCGAGCTGCGCCAGGCTGCCGATGGCGAGGTGCTGGAGCTCGGCCAGGTCAGCCTGGAAATCATCTACTCGCCCGGTCACACGCCGGAACACATCTCCCTGCTGCTGCGCGACAGCCAGCAGGGCAAACAGCCGTTCGCTCTCTTCACCGGCGACACCCTGTTCAACCTCGACGTCGGCCGGCCGGACCTGCTCGGCGAAGACAGCACCAAACAGCTGGCCGCACAGCTCTATGCCACCCTCTTCACCCGCTACCTGCCATTGGGCGAGCGCGTCGAGATCTATCCCTGCCACGGCGCGGGTTCGGCCTGCGGCAAATCCATCGGTGATCGCCGACGCTCCACGCTCGGCAACGAGCTGTTGTTCAACCCGGCGCTCAACCAGCGGCGCAGCGAAAGCGAATTCGTCGACTGGCTGCTGACCGGGATGCCCGAACCACCACGCCACTATGCGCGACTCAAGCGCTACAACGTGCGGCCGGCCACGCGCATCCATGGGCCGGCGCTGCCGCCGCCACTGTCACCGGAGCGCTTCGCCGAGCGCATCGCCGACAAGGAAGCGGTGCAGCTGGTGGACTTGCGTTCGATACTCGCCTTTGGCGGCGGCCATGTGGATGGCGCACTGAACATCGCGTTGCGAAACGAGTTCGTCAGCTGGGCCGGCTGGATGCTCGACGACCAGCGACCGATCTACCTGATCGGCGAAGACAGTCACGAAATCCACCAGGCGACGCTGCAGCTGTACCGCATCGGCCTCGACCACGTGGCGGGTTACCTGCGCAACGGCATGAGCGACTGGCAGAACGCCGGCCTGCCACTGGAGTGCGTCGGCGAATGGACGGTGCACGAGCTCGATCGTCGCCGCGACGATCCCCAGGTACAGGTACTCGACGTGCGTGCCCCCGAGGAGGTCGAGCAAGGGCGCGTGCCCGGCGCCCGCCACGCCTTCGTCGCCCATCTGCCCGAAGGACTGGAGCAACTGGACAAGGACAGGACCGTGGCGACCTATTGCGGCAGCGGCTACCGCGCATCGATTGCCGCCAGCATCCTCAAGCGCGAGGGTTTCCGCGACGTGGTAAACGTGCCCGGCTCGTGGCTCGCCTGGCAGAAGCACGATCTGCCGGTGGCGGAGCGCTAAGCCCGCCGCGGGGTAACCCGCCAAGGGTGGAAAACGGCCGACGGCCTTTTCGACTGCCCGGGCGCTTCCGCCCGCCGGATAAAGGCTATGCCGTTATCCGGCGGACGCTGCGTCAAATCATGCAAACCAGGGCCTTTTGCATCTCAGTACTCCACCTGCAATTCGGCGCTGCGCGGTTCGGCCTGGCAGGCCAGCGTCCAGCCCTGGCGCACCTCGCTTTCGCTCAGCACCTGATTGCTGCGCATGCTCACGCTGCCCTCCACCACCCGGCACTTGCAGGCGGCGCAGACACCCGAGCGGCAGGCGCTCGGTGGTTGCAGGCCGGCGTGCTCCATAGCCTCCAGCAGCACCTCTCCACGCGGCACGTCCAATTCGTGACGGCGACCGTCGAGCGCGACCCGCAGGCGACTGCGGCGCCCGCCCGGTGCGACCGTCGGCACTGCGGCGGCAAAGCGCTCCAGATGGATGCGCGAGGCATCCACACCCAGCTCGACCAGCGCGGCGCTGGCGGCATCCATGAACGGTTGCGGTCCGCAGACAAAGGCGTCGGCGGCAGACCAGCCGGCAATCCTCTCGGCGATCGCCCGACCGCTCGGCACGCCCTGCTCCGCATCAAGCCAGATGCGCAGCTGCAGGCGCTCGGGGTAACGCACGGCCAACTCGGCCAGTTCCTCGGCAAAGATCAGGGAGGCTGCATCGCGGCTGGCGTAGAACAGGCATACCCGCCCACTGCCCTCGACCAGCGCGGCCTGCAGGATCGCCATCAGCGGCGTGATGCCAATGCCGGCGCCAAGCAGCAGCAGATCGTCATCCAGGTTGCGCGGCACGAATACACCGGCCGGCGGCAGCGCCTCGATGCAGTCGCCCGCCTGCAGGTTGTCCAGCAGCCAGTTCGACGCCCGGCCGCCGGGCACCCGCTTGATGGTGATGCGCAGCGCACCATCCGCCTGCGGCCGCTGCGACAGCGAGTAGCAGCGCAGCAGCACCGGCTCGGCACCAGGCACCTTCAGCGTGAGGAACTGCCCCGGCTGCGCGACAAAGCGTGCGCGCTGGGCGGCCGGGACCTGCAGGATGAATGAGCAGCTGTCGGCGGTTTCGGCCTGGCGTGAGGCGATGCGCAGCCGGGTGAACTCCCCTGAGACGGGAGCAGGTGCGGGTGCAGTTAATGTCGTGCTCGGGCTCCGAGCCGGTCCTGCCGAGGACGTGCCACGCAGCATCGGCCACACCATCTTGCGGCGAAACAGCAGCACGTAGCCGACATGCAGGCCGATCAGCCACAGCCCCAGGTTGGCGAAGAACTCGTGCACCTCGTCGGCGTCGCCCATCCAGCCAACAAAGTCGATGTCGCTGGCGGCGCCGAACACGTCCGGCCCCACGCCCGGCAGCGTGGCCAGCACGTCGCCGTTATCGACCATGCCCAGTCCGACCAGGCTGTCGATGGCAAAACAGCCCAGCGCACCCACCGTCAGCCACTTGCCGATTGCCGACAGGCCGGGCTTGCGCCGCTGGCTCTTCGGCGGCAGCAGCTGCGGGAAGCCGCGCAGGCGCAGCGGCACGATCAGCACGCGCCACACCAACAGCGCTACCAGGCCGTAGCCCAGCCAGATATGCAGCGTCTCGGCGTCGTCACCGCTGAGGTAAACGCCAAGAAAGAAACCGGCCAGCAGCCAGTGGAACAAACGAAAGCGGTTGAAGGCAGCCACGGTGGCAATCCTCGATGAACGGAATACCTCCCTTGTATGCCCCTCAGCTGAAGCCAAGCTGAATGCCATCACCTGGCCAGATTCAGTTTGGCGTAAGGCGGCGCGCCTAGGCTGCGCTCATCCACCCCGGAGACCGCACCATGAAAGCCCACTGGATTGCCCTCGCCTGTTGCCTGAGCCTGCCGGCCCTGGCCGAAACCGAACACCCACTGCTGGCCGGCTACGCCACCCAGGCGCGCCAGGAGAATCCGAACTTCGCCGGTTTCTCCGCCGAGCGCGGCAAGGCGCTGTACTTCGCCGAGGAGCAGCGCAACGGCAAGACCATGAGCTGCACCACCTGCCACACCGCCGACCCGCGTCAGCCTGGCAAGACGCCGGCGCACCGCAAGGTCGATCCGCTCGCCCCGGCAGCCAACCCCAAGCGCTTCACCGACCTGAAGAAGGTCGAGAAATGGTTCCGCCGCAACTGCGACGACGTCTACGCCCGTGAATGCACCGCGCAGGAAAAGGGTGACTTCATCAGCTGGATCGACAGCATCAAGTAAGGAGCCTGCCATGAAGATTGCACCCCTCGCGGCCGTCGCCGGGCTGGGCCTGACCCTGGTACTGGCCGGCCTCAGCTTCGCCGATGACGACGACCATCGCGAGCGCAAGGGCTACAAGCGGCCCAAGCGCCTGGCGGTACCCAGCGACGCGCCGCTGGTGTGGAAGGAAGAATGCGCGGCCTGCCACATGCTCTATTCCCCCGGTCTGCTGCCTGCCGATGCCTGGCGCGAGCAGATGCGCACCCTGGGCGATCACTACGGCAGCAACGCGTCGCTGGACCCGGTGCAGGAAAAGGAAATCCTCGACTTCCTGGTCCGCGCCTCGGCCGCCAACCGCCTGCCGGTGGAGCCGTCACCCACCGCCGGCGAGCCGCCACGCATCAGCCAGACGCGCTGGTTCGAGCACAAGCACGACGAGGTCAGCGAAGCCAAGTTCGCCCGCGAGTCGGTCGGCGGCCGCTTCAACTGCGTGGCCTGCCATCGCGACGCAGAAAAAGGCGACTTCGACGAGGACCGGGTGAAGATTCCGCGCTGAGACAAAAATAGCCGGAACATTTTGCCAACCGTTGCGTTATATCCCTGCGGCAACCCGGCCGGCAGCGCACGGGCACCGGTAAAAACCGAGGCGTTGGTAACGCAGGCAGGTTTTAGCGGCGCCCTGCGCGGTCAGCCCAGACGAGCGCTTAATGAACGACAGCGAACAGGACCTCATCCAGCAGGCCGCGCGTGGTGATCGCCAGGCGTTCGGCACGCTGGTGCGCGTCCATCAGGCGCGGGTCTTCCACTTCCTCCGTCGCCTGCTCGGCAGCGCCGACGAGGCCGCGGACCTGACTCAGGAAACGTTCATCCGCGCCTTCCAGGCGCTCCCCAGGTGGCGCCCGGAAGCACGCTTGCAGACCTGGTTGCTGCAGATCGCACGCAATGCCGCGCTGGATGCGCTGCGCCAGCGGCAACGCCACGTCGACGTGGCGCCGGAGGAACTGGCCGAGCCGGTCGATCCGGCGCCATCGCCGCTGAGCCGGCTGCAGACCGGGCGCGATCTGGCATTGCTGGAACGCTTGCTGGCCCGCCTGCCCCACGAACAGCGCGAGATCCTGCTGCTGCGCGAAGTGGAGGGGCTGGCCTACGACGAACTGGCCGCCACGCTGCAGCTCAACGCCGGCACCGTCAAGTCGCGCCTGGCACGCGCCCGCGAGGCGCTGCTGCACGGCTATCGCCAGGCCAACGGAGGCACCCTCGATGACTGAGCATCTGGACATGGCGATCCTGTCCGCCTACCTCGACAACGAACTCGACGCAGCCGCACAGCGCCACGCCGACGCCCACCTGGCGGGTTGTCCGCAGTGTCGCGCCACCCTGGCCGAACTCGACGGGCTCGGCCAGGGCTTGCGTGCGCTGGCCTGCCCGGAGTTGCCGGCCGAGTTGCAGACGCGTCTGCAGCGGCCCTTCGCGCCGCCGCCGGTGCGCAGCGGGTGGGCCCGGCACTGGGCGCAGGGTATCGGCGCCGCGGCGTCGATCCTGCTCGGCCTGCTGCTCGGCTATGCCCTGCCCGGCCAGCCGCCGGGCAGCTCACCCAGCCACGACCTGCTCGCCGTCCTCGGCAGCGCGCCACCCGGCGCGCTCTGCGCGCGTCCCGAATTCTGCTATCTGAAGGTAAACCCGAAATGAGCAACACCACCCTGCGCAACGCCCTGGCCCTGTCCGTGCTGGTCAACGTCGGCGTGCTCGCCGGCCTCGGCTGGCAGAAACTCAGTCGCGATGGCCTGCCGATGCCCTCTGGCGCACCGACCGAGCTGTCGCGCGAGCTGCAACTGAGCGCCAGCCAGCTGCAGCGCTGGCACGATGCCGAGGCGCCGTTCCTGGCCTACCTGCGCGCCTCCAACGCCAGCCTCGGCGAACACCGCAACCGGCTGATCGAGGCGATTTTCGCCGAACAGGTGGACCGCACGGTGATCGACGCCGAGCAGGCGAAGATCGCCGAACTGCAGAACGAACAGCAGCGCCTGCTCATCGACCAGCTGCTGCAGGAGCGCGAGATCCTCGAACCGCAGCAGCGCGCGCGGCTCGTCCAGGTGCTCACGCAGCAGTCGTTCGGCGCCGACAACATCGAGCAATTGCACCGCAAATGACGGATTGCACGGCGCGATGGAACAAAACCGTCGCGCCTGCGTTAGAACATCAGGAGCCGCACTTCGCCGGCTCGCTCAATGGAGTTCTATCGATGATCCGCAAACCCCACGCTCTCGCCTTCGCCATCATCCTCGCCGGCACCCTCGGCCACGCCGGCGTCAGTCTCGCCGCCACCAGCCATGACCACGGCCACGGCGAAGGCGCGCCGGCGCTGCAACTCGATGCCGGCAAGCGCTGGTCCACCGATGCGCCGCTGCGCCAGGCGATGGGCACCATCAACGACGATATGCGCCAGGCGCTGCCGGCGATCCACGAGGACCGTCTGCCCGCCGCCCGCTACGGCGAACAGGCCGACACGGTGCGCGGCCAGGTCGCCTACATGGTGGAGAACTGCAAGCTGAGCGCCGAGGCCGACGCGCAGCTGCACCTGATCATCGCCCAGCTGCTCGCCGGTGCCGACGCCATGAGCGGCGCCCCGGCCGGTCAGCGCGACGGCGCAGTGACGGTGGTCGGCGCGCTGGGCGACTACGCCACTTACTTCGCCGACGACAGCTTCAAGCCGCTGGAACACTGATCGACCGCCGCGCTCAACCCTTGTCCGGCCGTGCCGGCGGGGCCGCTTTCACCGCGAGCGGCACCTCGGCGGCCACCGCTTCCGACTCGCCCTCGCCGCTGCGATCTCCGCTGGTGTTGGCCAGCAGACTGGCGGTGGCGACCTGCAGATAGGCCTGCAGCTGGCGCAGCATCGACGCCGCGTTGTCGGCATCCTCGATCCGCTGGGCGCTGGCATCGGCACCGAGGCGATAGCGGTACAGCCGCGGCGCGAGGTCCTTGGGCTGGACCAGGATCTGCTCGCCGCGAATCATCGCCACGGTCTGGTCGCTGCCCGAGGGCTTGATGATGCCGAAGCCGGGATCGCGCTCGTCCAGTGCCAGCAGGTCACGGCCCCAGCACTGATGGCGCACCTCGCCACCGAGGCGGCCCATGATGGTCGGCACCACGTCGACCTGGGTGCCGACCACTTCGCGACGGCTGCCGAACTGTTCGGTGACGCCGGGGGCCATCAGCAGCAGCGGCACATGGAAGCGGAACAGGTCCATCTCGGTGAGCTGCTCCGGCGCGCCGAAGCCATGGTCGCCAACCACCACGAACAGGGTGTCCTTGTACCAGGGTTGGCGCTTGGCCTGCTCGAAGAAGCGGCCCAGCGCCCAGTCGGAGTAGCGCATGGCGGTCAGGTGCGCATCCTGCGAGCCATGGCCGCTGACCGCCGGCACTGGCAGCGGGTCCGGTAGCGCGTATGGCGTGTGGTTGGACAGCGTCTGCAGCAATGCATAGAAGGGTTCGCCCGGTGCCAGGGCGCCGAGCTCCTGCACCGCGCGGTCGAACATGTCCTGATCGGAGACGCCCCAGGTCGGGTCGGCCACCACCGGGTCGATATAGTCGTTGCGGCCGACGAAGCGGGTCATGCCCTGGTTGCCGAAGAAGCCCAGCTGGTTGTCCCAGGCGAAATCGCCGTTGTAGACATAGACATCATTGAACGCCCGCGCACTGAGCAGCTGCGGCAGCCCGGAGAAGCGGTTGCCGCCTTCCGGTGACTGCATCAGGTACTCGAAGCCCGGCAGGTTGGGAAAACACGCCATGCTGGCGAACATGCCCTGGTGGGTGTGGGTGCCGTTGGCGAAGAAGCGCTCGAACAGCAGGCCCTCAGCGGCCAGGCGGTCGAAGTTGGGTGTGATGCCGTCGCGGCTGCCCAGCGCACCGACATAGCGCCCGGCAAAGCTCTCCATCAGGATCACCACCACGTTGCGCACCGGCAGGCGACCGGCCCCTGGCGCCCGGTAGTCGCGGCGCACGGCGGCCAGCTCCGGGTCGGCCAGCTGGTCGTTGCCGGTCAACAGCAGCTCGCGGGTCACCGCCAGGGCCTCGTCCTCAGGCAGCACAGCCTTCCAGGCATTGTCGCGATGATCGGAATAGCGGTTCTTCGCCGCCTCGTAGAGCGTCAGCGCCGGGTTCAGGCCGAGCTGGTTGATGAACACCGAATCGGTGGTGAAGGCGTCGCCCCAGCGCAGCGGCGGCCCCTGGCGCAGGGTGCCGCGAGCGGCGACCACGCTGATCAGCACCAGCGCGACCAGCGTCGCACCGTGCCAGTGCCAGCTCAGCTGCGTAGGTGCTGTCGATCGTTTGGTCAGCAGCCCAGCGCGTGGCCGGCAACGACGGTCGAGCCAACCGAACAGCAGCGACCAGATCAGGGTCAGCCCGCCCCAGACACTCAACAGGGTAAGCACCGGAAAGCCATGCCAGAGCATGCTCAGCACCGTCGCCGGGTCCTCGGCGAGGTACTGGAAGACCAGGCTGTTCAGGCGCTGGTGGAATTCCTGGTAGAAGTTCAGCTCGACCATGCCGAGGAGGATCACCAGGCTGGCGCAGGCAGCCAGCCAGAGCCGCTGCAGTCTGCGCGCGGCCATCGCGCGGCGACTCAGCACCGCCAGCGACAGCGGCACGCAGATGTAGACCAGCAGGCGCAGGTCAAAGCGCAAGCCGTTGCCGAAGCCTTCCAGCAGGGTGGCCGGCGAGGCATCGCCGAGCAGCTCGCGGTTGTACAGCAACAATGCCAGACGCAGCAGGGTGAACAGCATCAGCAGTGCGAGCGCGCTGCCGGCCATGAACAGCAGGTGGTGGCGCAGGTCGGGCTGGCCGGCCTGGGGGCGAGCGGTTCCATCGGTCATGGGAAATTCCTGGGCAACGGGAAGGGACTCAGAGCAGGATCACCGCCCAGACCAGGGCGATCAGCGTCATGGTCAGCAGCTGGGCCGCGCTACCCATGTCCTTGGCGCGCTTGGACAGCGGGTGCAGCTCCAGCGAAATGCGGTCGACGGTGGCCTCGATGGCCGAATTGAGCAGCTCGACGATGGGCGCCAGCAGCACCACGGCAATCAGCACGGCGCGCTCGACGCGGCTGACGTCGAGCAGAAACGCCAGCGGGATCAGCAGCAGGTTGAGCACCACCACCTGGCGGAACGCCGCCTCGCCGACATAGGCGGCCCGGAGGCCGGCGAACGAATAGCCGCCGGCGAGCCACAGCCGCGTCAGTCCGCTGCGCCCCTTGAGCGCTGCGCCATCGGCCACCGCGCGGTCACGCTCGGATGAGAGCTCAGATGACATCGCAGCGCACCTCACTGGAGGTGGGATGAGCGGCCTGCTGGTCGTGCCACTGTCGGGGCCATCCATCCGGGCGCCGGTGGAGAGCCTCCAGCGCACGCCGGTAGCCGGATCTGCTCGAGAACTCCAGCTGGGTGGAGCTTGATGTGGTCATGGCGAGCCATTCCGGTCGGTAACGGAACGCCAAACTAGCGAGACGCGAATCAACGCCTCGTCAAAAGAATGTGAAGAAAAAGTGAAAAGCAGATTGCCCCGCCGCCTCCGAAGGCGGGTGCCTTAGGCGGTAGGTACAGGCTCGCTGGCTTTACATGTACCGATATCGATCGGCGACGCGGCTATCAGGGATCACGGCAGGACCACGCTCCCCCGTGTTTTATCAGCGAAGTGAAAACGCTGTCGGGTAATCGCCACTGCACCAGCCCGCTGTCGATGCAACGCGCTCGCGGCGTCACGGAGCAGCACCCGGGCATGAGAACGCCCGGTCGACTCATCATCGACCGGGCGTTCGCATGTCTCAGCCGAGCAGTTCGCTGAACGACAGATACTGCACCAGCTCGCCTTCGGCGAGGGTGCGCCCGCATTCGACGATGGCCAGGCCATCCGCCCAGGTCGCCGAGGTCAGCATGGCCGAGCCCTGGCGTGGGAACAGACGCACCTCGAGCCGGCCATCGACCGCTTCGAGCCGCGCGCGCAGGAACTGCTGGCGCACGTTGGCCTTGCGCCAGGCGAAGCCGGCAGGCAGGCGCAGCGGCGTGATCTGCACCTGCGTGCAGCCCTGGGCGCGCAGCAGGAACGGTCGAGCCACCACCAGCGAGGTGACCAGCGCCGCCGCCGGGTTGCCAGGCAGGCCGATCCACGGCGTGCCGTTGACTTCGCCGAAGGCCAGCGGCTTGCCCGGCTGGATCGCCAGACGCCACAGGTGCAGCTCGCCCAATTCGCGAATCGCCTGCTTGAGGTGATCCTCCTCGCCCACCGAAACACCGCCCGAGGTGATGATCAGGTCGAAGCGGCTCGCCGCATCGGCCAGCGCGTCGCGGCTGGCGCCCAGATCGTCGATCAGGATCGGGTAGTCGTGCACTTCGCAGCCGAGGCTCTGCAACACGCCGAGCAGGCTGTAGCGGTTGGAGTTGTAGATCTGCCCGGCGTCCAGCGGCTCGCCCGGCTCGCGCAGTTCGTTGCCGCTGGACAGCAGCGCCACGCGCAGACGCCGGTACACCTTCACCCGCGCCACGCCGAAGGTCGCCAGCAGGCCGAGTTCCTGCGGGCGCAGACGCTTGCCGGCGTCGATCAGACGCTCGCCAGCCGCGGTTTCCTCACCCAGGCAGCGCACGTTGTCACCGGCGTTCACCGCCGGCAGCCAGATGCGATCGCCTTCGATACGGCAGTTTTCCTGCGCCACCACGGCGTCCGCGCCCGGCGGCAACGGCGCGCCAGTGAAAATGCGCACCGCATGCCCGGCCGGCAATTGCTGACTGGCGGCGTCGCCGGCGGCGATGCGTCCGGCCAGTGGCAGCGCACCGCCCTCGGCCGGCAGATCGGCGGCGCGCAGGGCGTAGCCGTCCATCGCGCTGTTGTCCCAGGGCGGCACCGGAAAGCTGGCATCCAGCGGCTCGGCGAGCACGCGACCGAGGGCATCGGGCAGCGCGACCTCTTCCACCGCGGGCGGCGCCGGCACCCGCGCCAGCAGCTCGGCGATGGCCTCGTCGACCGGCTTCAGCCCGCCGGTATCGCAGCCGCAGCCGCTCATGAGCGTGGCCCGCAGTTGTCCACCGCGGCCGCCTTCAGGTGCGGGACGAAGTTGCAGGGTTTGGTACGGCTGTCCAGCTGCTCGACGAGGATCTTGTTCCAGGCGGTGCGGCAGGCGTTGGTCGAGCCCGGCAGGCAGCAGACCAGCGTGCCGTTGCTCATCCCGGCCAGCGCGCGGGACTGCACGGTGGAGGTGCCGATCTCACTCAGCGACACATGACGGAACAGTTCGCCGAAGCCATCGACGTCCTTGTCCAAGAGCGGCTGTACGGCCTGCGGGGTGTTGTCGCGGGCGGTGAAGCCGGTGCCGCCGGTGATCAGCACCACCTGCACGTTTTCACTGGCGATCCAGCTGCACACCCGGGCGCGGATCTGCCAGATGTCGTCCTTGACGATGGCCCGTTCGGCCAGCGTATGGCCTGCGCTCTGCAGACCGTCGATCAGCGCCTGGCCGGAGGTGTCGGTGTCCAGGTTGCGGGTGTCGCTCACCGTGAGCACGGCGATGTTCAGAGGCTGGAATTCGGTGTTGGACAGGTGAGCCATGGCTCGAAACTCCCTTGAAGATGTGTGCGCAGGCTGCACCGGCGCCGCGGGCCAGCCCATTCCCCGTTGGAGGTAGGCGCGCGGCAGGCGGTGCCGGCAGGTCGACCAACGCGCATGGCGTTGGTCAGCGAGCGCTGCGACAAGCCCGACTGCAACGCAGCGGGGCATGGGTCAGACCGGCAGTGCCGGCCGATGGTAGCGAATAAAACGGTCGGCCCGCAGCCCGTTCGGCGCGGGCAGTCAACCGCCGCTGGCGCTCATGAAGCGCAATACCTGGACCTCGCCGCCGCTGGAGAATTCGTGGCGCAGCGGTTTGCGTTGCAGCGCGGCGTGAATGGCGTCGATCACCGGCTGGTCGCTGGTCGGGTGGCGGCGCAGCAGTGCGCGCAGGTCGATGGAATGCTCGTGGCCCAGGCACAGCAGCAGGCGACCTTCCACGGTCAGCCGCACGCGGTTGCAGGTGGCGCAGAAGTTGTGCGAATGCGGCGAGATGAAGCCGATGCGCGTCTGCGGGTGCTCCGGCAGGCGCACATAGCGCGCCGGCCCGCCGCTCTGCTCGGCCGAATCGATCAGCGCGTGACGCTCGGCGATCAGCGCCTTGACCTCGTCGCTGGAGCAGAAGCTCTCGCCGCGCGAACGGCCGACATCGCCCAGCGGCATTTCCTCGATGAAGCTCAAGTCCAGCCCGCCGGCGATGGCGAAGTCCACTAGGTCGGCGACTTCCTCTGCGTTGCGGCCCTTCATCACCACGGCATTGAGCTTGATCCGCTCGAAGCCGGAGGCGCGCGCCGCATCGATGCCGTCGAGCACCTGCTGCAGCTGGCCGGTGCGGGTAATGGCGTGGAATTTCTCGGCGTCCAGACTATCCAGACTGATGTTCAGCCGCTTGACCCCGGCCCGTGCCAGCGGTGCGGCGAGCCTGACCAGCTGCGAGCCGTTGGTGGTCATCACCAGTTCACGCAGACCGGGCAAGGCCGCGATGCGCTCGCAGAGACCGACGATGCCCTGGCGTACCAGCGGCTCGCCGCCGGTGAGGCGGATCTTCTTCACGCCCAGCCCGACGAAGATGCGCGCGATGCGCTCCAGCTCCTCCAGACCGAGCACCTGCTGGCGCGGCAGGAAGGTCATGTCCTCGGCCATGCAGTAGACGCAGCGGAAGTCGCAGCGGTCGGTGACCGACATGCGCAGGTAGTCGATCTGGCGGTTGTGGGCATCGCGTAGTTGAGTCATCGATAACACCTCTGAAGCCTCGTAGGGTGGATGACACTTTTTCATCCACCGTGGGCCCCGCGCGGTGGGTGGTGAAGCATCATCCACCCGACGCAGGGCCAAGCCGCCGTCATTGCATCAGTGGCGTTTCCGCGCCCTGCAGGTGGATGCCCTCGATGTTCGCCGCCCCCACCAGGTTCTGCAGGTACTGGCTGACGCCGATCTGCCAGACACGCTGGTTGAGTTCGGCGCGAATCGTGCCGGCGACGATCTCGTAGGGCAATTGCTCGCCCTCGATACGCTGGTCGACGAACACCAGGTGGTAGCCATAGCGGCTTTCCAGCGGCTGCTGGCAGAGACCGACCGGCAGACGGAACAGCTGGCGCTCGAACTCCGGCACAGTCTGGCCCTTGCTGATCTGCCCAAGCGCCCCGCCCTGCTCCTTGGACGGACAGGCCGAATGCTGCAACGCGAGTTCGGCGAAGCTTTGCGGCGCCGCCTGCAGTTGCTGCAACAGGCCCAGCGCCTGTTCACGCGCCAGGCTGCGCGCTTCGGCGTCATCCGCCGGACAGGCCAGCAGGATGTGCCGCGCGGCCAGCAGCGGCGCGCTGAAGAAGCGCTGACGGTTGCCGTTGTAGTACTGCTGACAGGCCGCCTCGTCGGCCAGCGGCAGCGGCACTTCCTGTTCGATCAGCGTGCGGGTGGCCGCTTCTTCCTCGCTTTCACCGGATTCAGCACGCACCACCAGGCCGAGTTCGGCGATGCGCTGCTGCAACAGCTCGCGCACCACCAGTGCCTGGGTCGCCAGAAAGACCGCCTCGTCGCGGCTCTCGGCGGGGTGATACTGCAATTCCTGGGCGATGGCCTGGGCCGCGATCGCCACCCCGTTGACCCGCACCCGCGGCCACTCCTGCTCGCTGCTGGCGATCAGCAGCGGCTCAGCGGATGCCTGCTCGGCAGCCGGCTCGCTGTCTTCCTCGTGCGGCAGCTCCTCGAACAGAGGGGCATCTGCCGGCACTTCGATTTCCGGACGGGCGCCGCCACCGCAGCCGCCACCACCCGTGCTTCCACCACATCCACAACCCATGATGATTACCTCGATAAGACGCTTGAAGCTTCGATCCGATCGGCCAGACCGGCTGACGCGTGGGCGTCAGCCGGCAAGGGTCATACCGGGCTCTTGCTCTTTGCCGTGGCAGGCACGGCGGACGGCACGGCAGTTTCGCGTACCGGTGCTTCGTAGGTGCGCGGGCGCTGCGGACGCGGCATGGCCGGCTTGACGCCCTTCTGCCGGACGATCTGGTAGCGCCGGCCCAGGTACCACACCGGCGCGCTGACGATGTGCACCAGACGGGTGAAGGGGAACAGCACGAACAGGGTCATGCCGAGGAACACGTGCAGCTTGTAGATGACGCTGACCGACTCGATGGCGCCTGCGGCCTTGACCGGCTGCAGGGTGACCAGGCTCTGTGCCCAGGTGCCCAGCAGCACCATCACCGAACCGTCCAGGTGGCCGGTGGAGGCGACGATGGTCAGCAGCCCCAGCACCAGCTGCGCCAGCAGCACGAACAGGATCATCACGTCGCTGGTGTTGGAGGTGGCCCGCACACGCGCATCGGTCAGACGGCGATGGATCAGCATCACCAGGCCGATCAGGCAGAGGATGCCGAAGAAGCCACCGGACACCATCGCCACGATCTGCTTTTGACCACTGGTGATGAAGTGGTGATACAGCGCCTCGGGCATCAGCAGGCCGACGAAGTGACCGGCCAGGATGAAGATGATGCCGACGTGGAACAGGTTGCTCGCCAGGCGCATGCGGTTGTTCGACAGCATCTGGCTCGAGCCGGCCTTCCAGCTGTACTGCGACAGGTCGAAGCGCGCCCAGCTGCCGATCAGGCAGATGGCCAGGGCGATGTAGGGGTAGACCCCGAACAGCAGGAAATTGAAGTTAGACATTGCGCACCTCCTGGGCGAGCGCGGCGGCCTGCCCGTCATGCTTGAAATCGGTCCAGTGCAGCGGCACCGGGCTTTCCTCGCGAGCCTTACCCGGCCCGCTCGGCATGGATGGGCAGCGATCCTGCTGCTCGGCCTGGAGGAAGTTGACCTGCTCCTCCTCCCAGATCTTGTCCAGCGCCTCCAGCGAGTCGTCGCGCTCTTCGGCGGCGACCTGCTCCTGCAGGCTGGCCAGGGTTTCCTGCACCGGCTCGCCGGCGATCTGCAGCAGTGCGCGGAAGCACGCGGCATGCGGGCTCTCGCGTTCCTGCAGACGCGCTGCCAGCAGGGCCAGCAGATGGGCGACATCGGCCAGCCCCTCGCGGGCCTCGAGGTCTTCGCGGGTGGCGAGGTACTCGAGGTACAGCGGGATGTAGTCCGGCAGCTCGCGCACACCGATGTCGAAACCGGCCTCGGTGTACTGCGCCATCAGGTCGACCATGGCTTGGCCGCGATCGCGGGACTCGCCATGCACGTGTTCGAACAGGAGCAGCGACAGCGCGCGGCCGCGGTCGAAGAGGTCGGTGTAGCGCTCCTGCACGTCCATCAGGTCGCCTTCGGTCAGCTCGTCGAGCAGGCGGCGCAGCGCGATGCGCTGCTCCGGGCTGATCTCGCGGGCCGAGCCGATGGCCTGGGCCAGTTCGGCATGGCCGTCGCGCAGGTGCTGGTCGGGGTAGTCCAGCAGCAGGGATATCACTTTAAGGATGCGCATGGCTCAGTCCTCCCACAGCTGGACGGTCTTGATGATGTCGCGGCGGTTGGCCTTCTTGGCACCGAACATGTTGGTGTCCGAGGCGCCCGAGCAGCCGCTGCCGAAACTGAAGCCGCAACCGGAGCGCTCGGCGAAGGCGTCGCTCATGGCCTCTTCGCGGTGCGCGGTCGGGATCACGTAGCGGTCCTCGTAGTTGGCGATGGCCAGGTAGCGGTACATGTCCTCCACCTGGGCCACCGACAGGCCGACGCTGTCCAGCACCTTGAGGTCCTGCACGCCATCGACCTGCTCGGCGCGCTTGTAGGCACGCATGGCGAGCATGCGCTTGAGCGCCAGCTTGACCGGTTCCTCGTCGCCTGCGGTGAGCAGGTTGGCCAGATAGCGCAGCGGGATGCGCAGGCTGTCGACGTCCGGCAGCACGCCGTCCATGCTGACGTGACCGGCGCTGGCGGCGTTCTGGATCGGCGACAGCGGCGGCACGTACCAGACCATCGGCAGCGTGCGGTATTCCGGGTGCAGCGGCAGGGCCAGCTTCCAGTCCACCGCCATCTTGTAGACCGGCGACTTCTGCGCGGCTTCGATCACCGACATCGGTACGCCGTCGTTGAGCGCCTGCTCGATGACCTTCGGGTCGAACGGATCGAGGAAGATCTCCAGCTGCTTGGCGTACAGGTCCTGCTCGTTGACGGTGCTGGCCACTTCATGGATGCGGTCGGCGTCGTACAGCAGCACGCCGAGGTAGCGGATGCGGCCCACGCAGGTCTCGGCACAGACGGTCGGCATGCCGGCCTCGATGCGCGGGAAGCAGAAGATGCACTTCTCGGATTTGCCGCTCTTCCAGTTGAAGTAGATCTTCTTGTACGGGCAGCCGCTGATGCACATCCGCCAGCCGCGGCACTTCTCCTGATCGATGAGGACGATGCCATCCTCCTCGCGCTTGTAGATCGCACCGCTCGGGCAGGACGCGGCGCAGGCCGGGTTCAGGCAGTGCTCGCACAGGCGCGGCAGGTACATCATGAAGGTGTTTTCGTACTGGCCGTAGATGTCGGCCTGCACCTTGTCGAAGTTCTTGTCCTTGCGGCGCTTGGCGAACTCGGTACCGAGAATCTCTTCCCAGTTCGGGCCCCACTCGATCTTCTCC
The DNA here is from genome assembly GCF_041381355.1 of Pseudomonas sp. LM13. Taxonomy (NCBI): domain Bacteria; kingdom Pseudomonadati; phylum Pseudomonadota; class Gammaproteobacteria; order Pseudomonadales; family Pseudomonadaceae; genus Pseudomonas; species Pseudomonas sp. LM13. The sequence continues at coordinate 113,729 of NZ_JACBXH010000002.1, read as the reverse complement.
ATGCGCTGACCGGAGATCAGCGAGCGCGGACGCGCCACCGGCTGATGTTCGGAGATCGGCGCGGTGTGCAGGTTCTGGTAGTCGAAGTCGAACGGCTCGTAGTAGTCGTCGATCGTCGGCAGGTCCGGGTTGGCGAAGATGTTCGCCAGCACGCGGAACTTGCCGCCGATCTTCGGGTTGATGGTGCCGTCGCCGTTGCGCACCCAGCCGCCCTTCCACTTGTCCTGGTTTTCCCACTCCTTCGGGTAGCCGATGCCGGGCTTGGTCTCGACGTTGTTGAACCAGGCGTATTCCATGCCTTCGCGGCTGGTCCAGACGTTCTTGCAGGTGATCGAGCAGGTGTGGCAGCCGATGCACTTGTCCAGGTTCAGGACCATGCCTACTTGTGAACGAATTTTCATTGTGCGACCTCCACAACCGGCGCCTTGATCTTCAGAGCGGGCATGGTCCGGGGACCATGCGCTGCCACCTTGGGTGAACGAATCTTCATGGCCTTATTCCTCAGATATCTTGCGGCAGGGGTTGCGGCAGCTCATGCCCATTCGGGCCATCGAGCCAGTCGACCTTGTTCATCTTGCGCACCACGACGAACTCGTCACGGTTGCAACCCACGGTGCCGTAGTAGTTGAAGCCGTACGCCTGCTGGGCGTAGCCGCCGATCATGTGGGTGGGCTTGAGCACCACACGGGTCACCGAGTTGTGGTGGCCGCCGCGGGTCTTGGTGCTCTCGGCGCCCGGCACGTTCACGATGCGTTCCTGGGCGTGGTACATCATCACCATGCCTTCCATCACGCGCTGGCTGACCACCGCGCGGGCGGTCAGGGCGCCGTTGGCGTTGAAGCACTCGATCCAGTCGTTGTCCTCGATGCCGGCCTTCTTGGCGTCGACTTCGGACATCCACACGATCGGGCCGCCACGGCTCAAGGTGAGCATGATCAGGTTGTCCGAGTAGGTGCTGTGGATGCCCCACTTCTGGTGCGGGGTGATCCAGTTCAGGACGATCTCGGGGTTGCCGTTGCTCTTCTTGCCCTTCACGTAATCGACGGTGCGGGTGTTGATCGGCGGCCGGTAGCTCATCAGCTGCTCGCCGAAGGCCTGCATCCAGGGGTGATCCTGGAAGAACTGCTGGCGACCGGTGATGGTGCGCCACGGGATGTACTCGTGGACGTTGGTGTAGCCGGCGTTGTACGACACATGCTCGTCTTCCAGGCCTGACCAGGTCGGGCTGGAGATGATCTTGCGCGGCTGCGCCTGGATGTCACGGAAGCGGATCGCCTCGTGCTCCTTGGGCAGCGCCAGGTGGCTGTGGTCGCGGCCGGTGAATTCCGACAGCGCGGCCCAGGCCTTCACGGCAACGTGACCGTTGGTTTCCGGTGCCAGGCTGAGGATGACCTCGGCAGCATCGATGGCCGATTCGATCTGCGGACGCCCTTGGCTGACGCCCTCGTCGCGCACCTTGTAGTTCAGCTCGCCGAGGAAATCGACTTCATCCTGGGTGTTCCAGTTGATGCCCTTGCCGCCGTTGCCGAGCTTGTCGAGCAGCGGGCCGAGGGAGGTGAACTTCTTGTAGGTGGCCGGGTAGTCGCGCTCGACCACCGCCATGTTCGGGCAGTTCTTGCCCGGCTGCGGATCGACGCCAGCGGTCTTCCAGTCGGTACCGCCGAACGGCTGCGCCAGTTCGCCGGGGCTGTCGTGCAGGAGCGGCACGGTGACCAGGTCCTTCTCCACGCCCAGCTGACCTTCGGCCATCTTCGAGAACGCCTTGGCGATGCCTTTGTAGATCTCCCAGTCGGAACGGGCTTCCCAGGCCGGATCAATCGCTGCCGACAGCGGGTGGATGAAGGGGTGCATGTCCGAGGTGTTCATGTCGTCCTTCTCGTACCAGGTCGCGGTCGGCAGGACGATGTCGGAGTACACGCAGGTCGAGGACATGCGGAAGTCGAGGGTGGTGACCAGGTCGAGCTTGCCGATGGCGCCCTCGTCCTGCCATTCGGCCTCGGTCGGCTTGAAGCCGTCGCGCTTGCCGAGGTCCTCGTTCATCACGCCATTCTTGGTGCCCAGGAGGTATTTGAGCATGTACTCGTGGCCCTTGCCCGAAGAACCGAGCAGGTTGGAGCGCCAGACGAACATGTTGCGCGGGAAGTTATCCGGATTGTCCGGCTGTTCGCAGGCGAACTTCAGCGATCCGTCCTTCAGCGACTGGGTGACGTAGTCGACCGGCGACATGCCGGCCGCTTCGGCGTCACGGCAGATCTGCAGCGGGTTGCGGTTGAGCTGCGGTGCGCTCGGCAGCCAGCCGGCACGTTCGGCGCGGATGTTGTAGTCGAGCATGTGCTCGGGGAACTGCGACTTGTCGGCCAGCGGCGAGAGCACTTCGTGGATGCTCATCTTCTCGTGGCGCCACTGAGAGCTGTGGTTGTAGAAGAAGCTGGTGCCGTTCATCTGGCGCGGCGGACGGCTCCAGTCGAGGCCGAAGGCCAGCGGCAGCCAGCCGCACTGCGGACGCAGCTTCTCCTGACCCACGTAGTGCGCCCAGCCACCACCGGTCTGACCCACGCAACCGCACAACATCAGCATGTTGATCAGGCCGCGGTAGTTCATGTCCATGTGGTACCAGTGGTTCATCGCCGCACCGACGATGATCATGGACCGGCCATGGGTCTTGTCGGCGTTGTCGGCGAATTCACGGGCGATCTGGATGGCCTTCTCGCGGGACACGCCAGTGATGACTTCCTGCCAGGCCGGAGTGCCGGGCACGCTGGCGTCGTCGTAGCTGGAAGCGACGTTGCCGCCACCCAGACCACGGTCGATACCCAGGTTGGCAGCCATCAGGTCGAACACGGTGGCGACCTTGGTGGTGCTGCCGTCGGCCAGGGTGATGGTGCGGACCGGCACGCGGCGCAGCTGGATGCTTTCGCCTTCGGCGTGCTGGAAGTGCTCGTGGAGGATGCCGCCGAAGTACGGGAAGGCGACCTCGGCCGTCTCGCCGCCCTCGATCTGGGTCAGGGAGAGGTCGACATCACGACCTTCCTTGCCTTCGCGGGCCTCGATGTTCCACTTGCCCTTCTCGCCCCAGCGGTAACCGATCGAACCCAGCGGCGAAACCAGCTCGCCGGTGCTGCCGTCGACGGCGATGGTCTTCCACTCGGGGTTGTTTTCCTGGCCGAGGTTGTCAGCCAGGTCGGAGGCGCGCAGGAAGCGGTCGGCGATGTAGCTGCCGTCCTTCTCGTTCAGGCGCACCAGCACCGGCAGGTCGGTGTAGCGCTTGGCGTAGTCGCGGAAGTACTCGCTCGGCTTCTCCAGGTGGAATTCCTTGAAGATGACGTGGGCGAAGGCCTGGGCCAGCGCGGCGTCGGTGCCCTGCTTCGGATTGAGCCAGAGGTCGGTGAGCTTGGCGACTTCGGCGTAGTCCGGGGTGATGGCGACAGTCTTGGTGCCCTTGTAGCGGACCTCGGTGAAGAAGTGGGCGTCCGGCGTACGGGTCTGCGGGACGTTGGAGCCCCAGGCGATGATGTAGTTGGAGTTGTACCAGTCGGCCGATTCCGGCACGTCGGTCTGCTCGCCCCAGATCTGCGGCGAGGCCGGCGGCAGGTCGCAGTACCAGTCGTAGAAGGACAGGCACACGCCGCCGATCAGCGACAGGTAACGGCTACCGGCCGCGTAGGAAACCATGGACATGGCCGGGATCGGCGAGAAGCCGATGACGCGGTCCGGACCGTACTGCTTGACGGTGTAGACGTTGGCCGCAGCGATGATCTCGTTGACTTCGTCCCAGCTGGAGCGGATGAAGCCGCCCATGCCGCGCTTGCTCTTGTAGGACTCGGCCTTGGCCTTGTCCTCGACGATGCTGGCCCAGGCGTCCACCGGGGTCATGTTGCGCCGCGCTTCACGCCAGAGTTTCAGCAGTGGCTTGCGCACCTTGGGGTACTTCAGGCGGTTGGCGCTGTAGATGTACCAGCTGTAGCTGGCACCGCGCGGGCAGCCGCGCGGCTCGTGGTTGGGCAGGTCGTTGCGGGTGCGCGGGTAGTCGGTCTGCTGGGTTTCCCAGGTGATCAGGCCGTTCTTGACGTAGATCTTCCAGGAGCAGGAACCGGTGCAGTTCACGCCGTGGGTCGAGCGCACGATCTTGTCGTACTGCCAGCGCGAGCGGTAGACGTTCTCCCAGTCGCGGGATTCGATGCGGGTTTCGCCATGACCATCGGCGAACTCGCCTTGCTTCCTGTTGAAGAAGCGCAGTTGATCGAGCAAGTGGCTCATTGGTTTCTCTCCTCACTCCGGTTGCGAACCACTGGCCCGACCGGTCGGCTTATCAATCTCGGCTTGCGCCAGCCGGGGTGGCTGGCGCATTCGTTCGGTGAAATTTCAGGACGCGAGCTTCTGGCGGGCCTCCAGCTCGCGGTCGACGCTGGACACGTAGTACTCGTCGGAGAACGCGCCCTCGGGCTCCTTCAGCCAGAGCAGGCAAAGCCCGAAGCTGACGAAGGCACCGGCGGCGATCACCATGAAGAACTGCGAGGGGGTCACGAAGGTGTAGAGGGTCAGGTAGCAGACGGCGCCGACGTTGCCGTAGGCCCCGGCCATGCCGGAGATCTGCCCGGTGACGCGGCGCTTGATCGAGGGGATGATCCCGAAGGTCGCACCCTCGGCGCCCTGGACGAACATCGAGCAGGCCACGGTGATGGCGACGGCGACGATCAGCGGCCAGGCGGCGTTCATCAGCCCCATCAGGAAGAAGCCGACGGCGATGCCGAGCATGTAGGCGAGCATGACGAAGCGGCGGTTGCCGAAGCGGTCGGAGACCAGCCCGCCCATGGGCCGCGCCACCAGGTTCACGAAGGCGAACGAGGCGGCGATGATGCCGGCGGTGGTCGGGGTCAGCCCCCAGGTCTGCTCGAAGAACATCGGCAACATCGAGACCACCGCCAGCTCCGCGCCGAAGTTGGCGAAGTAGGTGGAGTTCAGCGCGGCCACGGTGTTGAAGGGATACTTGTCGTCTTCCGGCACGCCCTTTTTCAGGATCGGCACGTTGACCCGCAGGATCTGCACGATCTGGAAAACCACCACCAGCGCGATCACCGCGTAGCTGATCAGCGCGCCGGTGGAACCCAGGTAGCCCAGCTTCTCGATGCGCCAGACGAGGATGCCGAGCACGCCGACCATGGGGATGGTCCAGATGATCAGCTTGATCATGTCGGCCCAGGTGCTGACTTCCAGCGCGCTGGCCTTGTGCGGCTTGCGGTGCACGGTGCCGGCTGGGCCGTCGGTAAGGGCGAACCAGTAGTACACACCGTAGACGGCCATGATGATCGCCGAGCTGGCGATCGCCCAGCGCCAGCCTTCCGGGCCACCGAAGGCGTGGATGGCGATGGCCGGCAGGCTCATGGCGGCGGCGGCGGAACCGAAGTTGCCCCAGCCGGCGTAGAAGCCTTCAGCGAAACCGATGTCCTTGGGCTTGAACCACATGGCGGTCATGTGGATGCCAACCACGAAGCTGGCGCCGATGGAGCTGAGGATCAGCCGCGACACCAGCAGCTGGGTGCGGCTGTCACCAAAGGCGAAGAACAGCGCCGGCGCGGCCATCACCACCAGCAGCACCGAAAACACCCGGCGCGGGCCCCAGTGGTCGAGCGCCATGCCGACCAGGATGCGCGCCGGGATGGTCAGCGCCACGTTGGCGATGGCGAATAGCTTGAGGTCTTCGGGCGTCAGCCAGTTCACGCTCTTCAGCATGCTCGAGGCCAGCGGCGCCATGCCGAACCAGACGAAGAAACAGATGTAGAAGGCGATCCAGGTCAGGTGCAGGGCCCGGATCTCGGGGCGCTTCCATTCGAACAGCGTAGAAACTCTCATGATGAGCTCCTCACTCAGGGGCAGGCTTGGATCAGGACCGGGCAAGGCGCCCGGCGGGCCAGGAAGGCGCTGACGCTGCCGAAGGTCATGTAGTCGAGCTCGTCGACCAGCAGATTCAGCGAGCGGGAGATGAAGCCGCCGTCCGGTTCGTTGGAATGCCGCGCGATGACCAGCAGGTCGGGCTTCTTGTGCTCGGCGGCCTTGAGAATCATCTTGCGGGCGTCGCCTTCGGCGAGGATCACATCGACGTCCAGGCCGAAGGCGCTGACCTTGGCCGCCGCCTCCTGCAGGAAGGCCTGGAATTCGCGACGCTCGCGCTCGTACAGCTCGACCGCCGAATCGCTGGTGTCGCGGGTCTCTTCCACCACGCCGATCAGCATGATCAGCGGCTTCAGCGGACCGAACATCTCGAGGGTGGCGTCCAGGGCTTTCCTGGCGTTACGCGAGTTGTCGTAGGCAATCATGATGTTCATGGCAGCTCTCCGGACTCAGGGGTTCTTCACGTAGGCGTTGGGGCGCAGGTAGAACCACCAGTTGAGGATCAGGCACAGCGCGTAGAACACCGCGAAGCCGTACATCGCCACTTCCGGGGTGCCGGCCTTGACCTGTTCGCCAATCACGATCGGGGCAACGAAGGAGCCGTAGGCGGCGACAGCGGAGGTCCAGCCGAGTACAGGGCCGGCCTTTTCGCGGTCGTAGATGACGCCGATGGTGCGGAAGGTCGATCCGTTGCCGATGCCGCTGGCGGCGAACAGCACCAGGAACAGCACCAGGAACAGGAAGAAGAACTCTTCGGGCTGGGCCGAGCCGTAGGCCTGCTGCATCACATAGCCGGCGGCTACCGAGGCACCGACCATGACCACCGAGATCACCTGGGTGACGATCGAGCCGCCGACCTTGTCGGAGATCCAGCCACCCAGCGGACGGATCAGGGCGCCGATGAACGGGCCGATCCAGGCGTAGGTCAGGGCGCTTGGTGCATTCGGGTTGGCAATGCGGGTTACGGTGCCGTCAGCCGCCACTTCGTTCATGAAGCCGAAGATCACGGTGATCGACAGCGGCAGCGCCATGGAGAAGCCGATGAAGGAACCGAAGGTCAGGATATAGAGGATGCTCATCGACCAGGTGTGCTTGTCCCGGAAGATGGTGAACTGGCGCTTGATGTTCGGCTTGATGCTGCCTGGCAGCATACGCAGCATGCCGAGGGTCAGGCCGATGGTGAGCAGCATCACGCCCCACATGTTCAGCACGCCGAGACCGGTCGGCGCTGGCAGGTACAGGTACAGGCCAAGCGCGGCAGCGACGAAGGCCACGCCGTAGAGGCCGAGAATCTTGCCAAAGGCGTTCAGCGGGTAGCCCGGGGTCGGCGAGATCACCAGCAGGTTGTTCATGCCGAACCAGCCGGCGAAGGCCAGCGGGACGAGGAACAGCAGCCAGACCCAGCCGGCGTTCTGGATCCAGGTTTCGGTACCGGCCGAGATCTTGCCGATCAGCGTACCGCTGTCCTTGATCAGCTCCATCGGCGCACCAGCTACAGCACCGAACACACCGGCGGTCATCACCAGCGGAATCAGGATCTGCATGGTGGTCACGCCGAAGTTGCCGAGGCCCGCGTTCAGGCCCAGGGCCAGGCCCTGCTGGTTCTTCGGGAAGAAGGTGCTGATGTTGCTCATCGAGCAGGCGAAGTTGCCGCCACCGATGCCGGAGAGAAAGGCCAGCAGCTGGAATACCCACAGCGGGGTGTCCTGGCTCTGCAGGGCAATGCCGGCGCCGGCTGCGGGAATCATCAGCAGCGCCGTGGTGAGGAAGATGGTGTTGCGCCCACCCGCGATGCGGATCATGAACGACGCCGGAATGCGCAAGGTGGCGCCGGTGAGACCGGCGATGGCGGTCAGGGTGAACAGCTCGGCGGGCGCGAATGGAAAGCCGAGGTTGAGCATCTGCACCGTGACGATGCCCCACATCAGCCAGATGGCGAAGCCCATCAGCAGACTCGGGATGGAGATCCAGAGGTTGCGATTGGCGACCCGCTTGCCGGTGGTGTCCCAGAAGACCAGGTCCTCCACGTCCCACTTTTCGATATTGCTCATGGTCGATCCTCTTGGCGCCAGGGCCCCACTTGCAAACGAAGCGGGACCACGAATGGCTCGCACGCTAAGGGCGAGGGATCGATCCGAAGTTGACTCAGGTCAACACGCACCTGCTGGCATTTTGCTCAGCGGCACCTTTCTACCTCCGACGGAGTACTCCTGTTTATCGAAAATAAATTCTTATTTATCAGATAGTTACTAAACAAACACGCAAGCGATGAAACGGCCTGAATCAGCCTGGAATGCATTGGGAGTACTTCCACGACCATGGCCAGCAGACGCCGCTGCGCGCAGAATGCGGCATCACCGTCTGACGATCCGACCATGCCTCAACTCGACCGCGACCAGCTCTCCACCCGCCACTCCATCGTCTTCAATACGCTGGTAGCGTTCGTCGTGATCATCGGCTTTTCCCTGGTCAGCATGCTGGCCAGCCTCTACCTGGCCGATGCGCTTGAAGGCGATGCCGAGGCCATCAACCAGGCCGGCAGCCTGCGCATGCAGGCCTACCGGTTGTCATTCACCGCGGAGCAGGGTCCGGAGGCGGCACTGGAGGCACGCATCGATACCCTTGAACGGACCCTGCGCTCCGCCTCGCTGCGCTCGGCCCTGCATCGTCATGGCAACACCGAGCTGCCTGCCCTGCACGCCGGAGTGTTGCGACACTGGCAGGAGCGCATGCGCCCGCTGCTCGACGCACAGCCACCGCAGCTGGAGGACTATCGCCGGGAGGTACCGGAGTTCGTCAGGGAGCTGGACGTCTTCGTGCGCTCCCTGCAGGAAGCCTCCGAAGGCAAGCTTGGCGTCATCCGTGCCCTGCAGGCGGGGACGCTGTTCGTCATCGTGCTGATCGCCTTCGTGCTGATCTACGGCCTGCACAACAACCTGGCCACGCCGCTGCGCAGCCTGACCAAGCTGGCGCGCGACATCGGCAAGGGTGACTTCAGCGGCGAGGTACAGATCCCCGGCGAAACCGAGCTGAGCCTGCTGGCCCGCACCCTCAACCAGATGAGCAAGGAGCTGGCCAGCCTCTATGCCGACATGGAGCAGAAGGTCGACGACAAGACCGCCGCCCTCACCCGCAGCAACGCCACGCTGCAGCTGCTATTCAACAGTGCGCGCATGCTCTACAGCCAGCCGGACGACCCTTCGCAGATGATGGGCTCGCTGCTCGCCAAGATGCAGCAGATCCTCGGCACCGGGCCGATCTCGCTGTGCCTGAACCGCTCGGCCGAAGCCGGCAGCCATACCGCCATGACATCCCGCGATCTGCGCCCGCCGGAATACTGCAAGCTGCCGCAATGCGGGACCTGTCTGGTCAACCAGACCGGTCGCCTGCCGAGCGGCGAGGAGCTGATGTCCTTCGAATTGCGCTCCGGCCAGGATGACCTCGGCTCGCTGCGCGTCGCCCACCCGCCAGGCCAGCCACTGGAAGCCTGGCAGACCCTGCTGCTGACCACCCTCGCCGACCTCTTCGCCGCCTCCCTGAGCCTGGCGCAGCTGGGCCAGAAGCAGGCGCGCCTGGCGCTGATGGAGGAACGCGCGGTCATCGCCCGCGAGCTGCACGACTCGCTGGCCCAGGCGCTCTCGGCGCAGAAACTGCAGTTGGCGCGGCTCAAGCGGCTGATGCTCAAAGACAGCAGTCCGGCCCAGCTGGACGACAGCGTGCAGCAGATCGATCAGGGGCTCAATGCGGCCTACCGCCAGCTGCGCGAGCTGCTCACCACCTTTCGCATCAAGGTCAACGAGCCGGGGCTGAAACCCGCCCTGCAGGCCACCATCGAGGAGTTCAGCGCCAACTCCGGGCTGCTGATCGAGCACGACTATCAGCTCGACCACTGCCCGCTGACGCCCAACGAGGAGGTGCATTGCCTGCAGATCATCCGCGAAGCCTTGAGCAACGTCGTCAAGCATGCCGAGGCCGAGCATTGCTGGCTGCGCCTGACCCAGGATGACAGCGGCACCATCCACGTCAGGATCGAGGACGATGGCATCGGCATTGAACCCGAAGGCCAACGCGCCGGGCACTATGGCCTGATCATCCTGCAGGAGCGTGCCAGCAGCCTGAACGGCAGGATCAGCATCGATCGGCGCCCCGGCGGTGGCACCCTCGTGCATCTGGCGTTTCCACCCGTCTATCGCAACATTCCCGTGAAACAGGAGCCTGTCACGCATGAACGAAGGAACTACCACACGAATCCTGCTGGTGGACGACCATCCCATGATGCGTCGGGGCCTACGTGATCTGCTGGACCTGGAAGACGACCTGGAAACGGTCGGCGAGGCCGGCAACGGCGAAGACGCCATCCGCCTGGCCCAGGAAGTGGAGCCGGACCTGATCCTGATGGACCTGAACATGCCGGGCATCGACGGCCTGGAGACCACTCGGCGCATGCGCGACGCGGATATCGACGCGCGGATCATCATGTTCACCGTTTCCGACGAACAGGGCCACGTGCTCGAGGCGCTGCGCAACGGCGCCGACGGCTACCTGCTCAAGGACATGGATGCCGAACAGCTGATCGAGCAGATCCGCATCGCCGCCACTGGCCGCATGGCCCTGAGCCCGGAGCTGACCCAGGTGCTCGCCGAAGCCATCCGGGTGCGCCCCAAGCCCAGCGGGCAGGTGCAGTTCTCCAGCCTGACCAAGCGTGAGAAGGAAGTATTGCGGCAGATCGCCAAGGGCCAGAGCAACAAGATGATCGCGCGCAAGCTCGGCATCACCGAGGGCACCGTCAAGGTCCATGTGAAGAACCTGCTGCACAAGCTGGGCCTGCGCTCGCGGGTCGAAGCGGCGGTCTGGGTGCTGGAGAACGAAGCGAAGGGCTGATCGTGCCGACTGCGTTTCTGTGCGCTGTCACGCATCTCCTGATAACGCTCCCCAGCCCTTGACGATCATCAATGCCAACGCGGTGAAGCGCTCTATCGTCTCGTCCTCGTCGAACTGACCAGCCGGTCAGCATCGCGCCCGACCGGATGTAAGGAGCGCTCCATGTTCAAGATCCTGCTGCCCACTTCCCTGCTGCTCGGCCTGCTGGCCGCCAGCTCGCCCTGCCTGGCCGCCATCAGCGACGCCGAGGCGGTCAACCGCGCCGGCATGCAGCGCATGCTCAGCCAGCGCATCGCCAAGAACTATCTGATGATCGGCAGCGAAACCCGTGTCGACCTCGCCGCCCGCCAGCTCGACAGCAGCATCGCCAGCATCGAGGAAAATACCCAGCTGCTCGACGAATACGCGCCCAGCGACAGCGTGCGCAAGGCGCTACAGGATGCAACCCAGACCTGGGCCGAGTATCGCCAGCTCGCCCTGGGCCGGCCGGATCGCGAACAGTCGGCGGAACTGCTGCGCCTGGCCGAACGCTTCCTCGCCCAGAGCGAAAACCTGGTCCAGGCCATCGAGCGGCACAGCGGCAGCCAGGCGGCGCAACTGGTCAACCGCAGCGGTCGCCAGCGCATGCTCAGCCAGCGCATCGCGATGCTTTACCTGGCGATGGCCTGGAAGCTGCCGGACCCGCGCCTGCGCAGCGACTTCGATGCGGCGGTCAGCGAGTTCGAGCGCGGCCAGACGGAACTGCAGAAGGCGCCGCAGAACACCGAAGAGATCCGCCGTCAGCTCGAGCAGATCGACACCCAGTGGCGCTTCGCCCGGGCCGGCTTCAGCCTGGCGGATGACTCGCGCTTCGTGCCTACGGTGATCGTCACCACCAGCGATTCGCTGCTGCGCAAGATCGAGCAACTGACCCTCGACTACGAACGCCTGGCCGGCGGCGCACGCTGAGCGCCGGCCGCCACCGGCTGCCTAGAAAGAGGTATGGCTTAGGGACAATGGGATAGAGGCATCTTGCAACCTAGCATGCCCACATCGAAAGGAAGGGGATGGCCATGCTGACAGGCTCCACCGTGCTCAACACATTGCGCCGTCATCATCTGTTCCGCGGCCTGAGCGAGACATCGCTGCACGCCATCGCCTCGCATACCACGGCCAAGCGCCTGCCCGCCGGATGCACGCTGTTCCACCAGGGCGATGCCGCCGAGCATTTCCATCTGCTGATCAGCGGTCAGGTCAAACTGCACCGGGTCACCAGCGATGGCCAGGAAAAGGTGATCGAAGTGATCCGGCCCGGCGAGGCATTCGCCGAAACCATGCTGTTCGACAAGCTGCCCGAACATCCGCTGAGCGCCACCACGCTCAAGGAGAGCCTGGTGCTCAACGTGCAGAACAGCCACTACCTGCGCCTGCTGGAGAATCAGCCGAAGCTGTGCATGCAGCTGCTCAGCAGTCTGAGCGCCCGGCTCAACCAGCGCCTGCATCAGATCGACAACCTGACCTCATCCAATGTCTGCCAGCGCGTGGTGCGCTATCTGTTCCAGGAGCTGCAGGCTGCGCACAGCGACGTCATCGATCTGGATCTGCCCAAGCGCCTGATCGCCTCGCAGCTCGGCATCCAGCCGGAAACCCTCTCGCGCATCCTGCACCGGCTGACCGACGCGGGCCTGATCGCCGTGCAGCGGCGGCGTATCGAAATACTCGACCAGCACAGTCTCTCGGCCTATCTGGAAGCGGCGGCCTGAACGGGCTCAGTCATCGGGACTGCCGCGCCGAAACGGCTGCGGCGCGACTTCACTGGCAGCAGGTTCGACCGGCGGCGGGCCGTCACCGAGCTGAAACGGTTTCGGCGGTTCGCTGACCAGCCTGCGAGTGGCCGGCTCGATGCGCTCGGGTTCCGCCTCGGGACGTTCGCGGATGACCTGCCAGGCGACGCCTGCCAGAACCGCAGCCAGCACCCGGTAGATCAACGAGGCCAGGTCGAAGCCAACCAGTGCGCTGTCATCCAGCAAGAGCGAAACCAGCCTGCCGAGTACCAGCGCCGTCAGGGTCATCATCAGCATCATCAGCGCCGGCCGCGCCCGTTCGGGGGCACGCGCGGCCCAGATCAGGAAGGCCGCCAGGCCCAGCTGCAGACCACCGTAGTAGACCCGCATATGGCTGACAGAGGCCTCTTCCATCAACAGCATGCCGTTCAGGTTGGCCATCTCGTAGGGGCGCAACCAGTAGGCCAGGCTCAGGCAGGCCATCACCAGCGCCTGCGCGAGCAGAACGAAACGGGCAAAACGCATCGAAAACTCTCCTGATGGGTGCGACTCGCTCTTCCGGTTGGCATGGGACTGCCGCGCCGCCCTTTTGTTCTGCGCCCGAGCACACGGCCGGCGGTCCGAACACCACGCCGGCGGTGACAATTGCACACGACTCGCAGCTTGGGGATGGTCGCGAGCCGGCGTATTCTGGGCGCCTCGCTGATTGGAGATGCCCATGCGCCGCCTTCTGCTTCTACCCGTCCTGCTCGCCGGCTTCGCCCAGGCGGCCGACCCCATCGCCATCGACGTCTACCGCGACCCCAACTGCGGCTGCTGCAAGGCGTGGATCGAGCATCTGGAAGACAACGGCTTCGCCGTTGCCGATCATGTGGTCAACGACATGACCTCGGTGAAGATGGAACATGGGATTCCACACCGTCTCGGTTCCTGTCACACCGGCGTGATCGACGGCAAGTTCGTCGAAGGCCACGTACCGGCGGCCGACATCCTCAAGCTGCGCGCGCAACCCGACCTGATCGGTGCCGCCGTTCCGGGCATGCCGGTCGGCTCGCCCGGTATGGAGATGGGCGAGCGCAAGGACGCCTTTCAGGTGATCGGCGTCAGCAAGCAGGGCCAGGAGCGGGTGATCTCCGAGTACCCGGGCAACTGATAGCGCCGGCGCGACCCGAGCCCACACCCGCTGCAGCTTTTTTGCCCGCTCACGGGTCTGAGTGGAAGGCGTTGGCCGCTTCGCTGCGGCCGCGACGCTCCCATCCACCATTTCCGAGGGGCAACTCATGCGCTGGAAACGAGCCCGACGCAGCGACAACGTAGTGGACGCCAGGGGCCGCAGTGGCATGCGCCTGGGCGGCCTGGGTCTGGGCGGCATCGCCATCGTGGTGGTGATCGGCCTGCTCTCCGGCCAGGACCCGCTGCAGATCCTCGACCAGCTGGCCAACCAGGGCGGGCCTGCAGTCTCCCAACAAAGCCAGCGCACGACCGGCGACGATCCACAGGTGGAATTCGTCCGCGCTGTGCTCGGCGACACCGAAGACACCTGGCGCGCGCTGTTCCAGCAGAACGGCGTGCAGTATCGCGACCCGACCCTGGTGCTGTTTCGCGGCGGCGTGAACTCGGCCTGCGGCTTCGCCAGTTCAGCGGTCGGCCCGTTCTACTGCCCCGGCGATCAGCAGGTCTACCTCGACCTGCAGTTCTTCGACGAGATGGCCCGGCGCTTTTCCGCTGCGGGCGACTTCGCCCAGGCCTATGTGATCGCCCATGAAGTTGGCCATCACGTGCAGACGCTGCTCGGCGTTTCCCGGCAGATGCAGGCGGCCCGCCAGCGCGGTGCGCAGATGGAAGGCGACAACGGCCTGCTGGTGCGCCAGGAATTGCAGGCCGACTGCTATGCCGGCGTCTGGGCCTATCACGCGCAGCAACGCCACGACTGGCTGGAAGAAGGCGATCTGGAAGAAGCGCTGAACGCCGCCAACGCCATCGGCGACGACAACCTGCAGAAACGCAGCCAGGGCCGCGTGGTGCCGGATGCCTTTACCCACGGTACCTCGGCGCAGCGGGTGCGCTGGTTCCGCGATGGCTTCGAACATGGCGATCCGGCGCGCTGCGACACCTTCAAGGCGGCGCGGCTGTAGGCACTTCCAGGCGTGCCCCTACCCTTACGCGGCTGCGGGCACGCATGGGAGGGTCGTTGCGATGACTGGTGGGCTGAAGCCCACCCTACAATGACTTTCCAGCGCCGCTGCCCTCTCCGACACGACACCCGGCACATGGAACCTGGCACGTGGCACGTGCCACGTGGCGTAGGGTGGGCTTCAGCCCACCAGCAAGACCAGTGCAAATAGTCGCAAGGCCGAAATCCGCTCTCAGCCCAGCATGCCGTGCAGAGCACGACAATCAGGCGCGTACAGATCGGCCAGTTCCGGCCATTCGTTGTGCGGGACGTTGACCAGCACCCCGCGCGCGCCGGCGGCACGGGCGCATTCCAGGTCGAAGCGGTAATCGCCGACCATCAGCATCGCCTCCGGTGCCACGCCCCAGCGCTCGGCCAGCTGCAGCAGTCCGCCCGGATGCGGCTTGGGCGGCGCCTCGTCGCGACCGAGGATGTCTTCGGCGAGAAAGCAGTCACCCATGCCCACCGCCTGCAGGGTCACCAGCGCCAGTTCATGGGCATTGCGGGTCAGCACGCCGAGGCGGCAGCCGCGCTCGCGCAGCGCATGCAGCAGCTCGCGGGCGCCTTCGGCCGGGCGTGCGGCGTAGGCCAGCTCGCGCTCGTGCTCCAGCAGCCAGGCACGCTTGGCCGCCGCTTCGTCGGCCGGCAGCGCGGCCAGGTGATGGAGGATGTCGTCCTCCTCGGGAATCTCCAGGGCGCGGCGGATCGCGGCGAAATCGTGCACGGCGATGGTCAGGGTGCCGTCCATGTCGAACACCCAGTGCCGTACCTCGGTGATCGTCACATCCAGTCCTCGCGTACGCGGATCAGGCCTTCCTGCGCCACCGAGGCGACCAGCTCGCCCTGGCGGTTGAAAATGCTGCCACGGGCGAAGCCGCGGGCATTGCCGGCCCAGGGGCTGTCGATGGAGTACAGCAGCCAGTCGTCCATCTTCACTTCGCGGTGGAACCAGATGGCATGATCGAGGCTGGCCAGCTGGATGAACTTGCTCCACGAGCTGACGCCGTGGGGCTGCAACGCGGTGCCGATAAAGCTGAAGTCCGAGGCGTAGGCGAGCAGGTACTTGTGCAGCGCCGGGCTGTCGGGCAGCGAGCCGTCGGCACGGAACCACAGGTGGCGCACCGGTTCGATCGGCTGCGGGTTGGCCGGGTCGACCAGGGTGACCGGGCGGATTTCGATGGGCTTGGGTCGGCGCAGCTTCTCCATCACCCGCTCGGGCACCATCGGCGACAGCTTGTGCAGCAGCTCCCACTCGTTGGGTAGGTCGTCCGGCCCGACCACGTCCGGCATCGGCAACTGGTGCTCGTAGCCGCTCTCCTGGGCCTGGAACGAGGCGATGCCGGTGAAGATGGTCTGCCCCTTCTGGATCGCGCTGACCCGCCGCGTGGTGAAGCTGCCGCCATCGCGCACGCGATCGACGTCGTACACCACCGGCTGGTGCGAGTCGCCGGGACGCAGGAAGTAACCGTGCAGCGAATGCACATGGCGCTCCGGTGTCACCGTCTGGCTGGCGGCGGAGATCACCTGGCCGAGCACCTGCCCGCCGAACAGCTGGGGAAAGCCGAGGTCCTGGCTGGCGCCACGGAACAGGTTTTCCTCGATGCGTTCCAGGGTCAGCAGATTGACCAGGGCGTCGAGTATCTGGGTCATTTCGGCATCCTTGATAAGGGGGGCGGACAGGCGCGCCATGTTACGGATTTCGCCGGCAACGCTCCAGCAACAGGGCTTATTGTCGCCAATCGCCCCGCTGCAGCCGGTAGAGCAGCTGCTCGTGCAACGGGTGCCCCGCCGCCAGCTCCGGGTGGGCAAAGGACGCAGCCTGATCGGCGCGCATGCCCAGCTCCGCCACCAGCTGCTTGGCCGGCTCGTTGATCTGCGCCATGCAGGCGACCACCTCGGGCAATTCGAGGGTGACGAAGGCATGCTGCAGGACGGCCCGTGCCGCCTCAAGCACCAGGCCCTGGCCCCATTGTTCGCAGGCCACGCCCCAGCGCAATTCCACCGCTGACTCTGGCAGCGACGGCGGCGCCCAGCCGAGCCCGCAGTAGCCGACAAACGCTCCATTGTCCTTGCGCTCCAGCGCCCACAGACCGAAGCCGTGGCGCAACAGATGCAGGCGGCTGCGCACCATCATCGCGGCACACTCGTCCCGCGTCAGAGGCGCCGGCTCGTAGCGCATGACCTCCGCATCGGCGCACAGCTGCGTCAACGCTTCAAGATCGTCGTCGTGCCAGCTGCGCAGCCGCAGACGCGAGGTTTCGAGGGCGATTCGATCGACCATCCTTGCTCCTTGAGCGCGTCGACGGGCAGCCTGCATACTGCGGCGCACATCTGTCGAACGCGCGTGGTTCATGTCCCTTCCCCTGGTCTATCACGACGATTACAGCCCGCCGCTGCCGCCGGGCCATCGTTTTCCCATGGAGAAGTTTCGCTTGCTGCGTGACCACCTGGTCACCCTGGGTATGACCACGGACGCGGGCCTGTTGCGCCCGCAACTGTGCAGCAGCGATATCCTCACTCTGGCTCATGACGCCGATTATGTCGCGCGCTACTGCAGCGGCGAGATGGGCCGCGACGAGCTACGCCGCCTTGGCCTGCCCTGGAGCCCGGAGCTGGCGCAGCGCACCGTGCGGGCGGTCGGCGGCTCGCTGCTGGCCGCCGAGCAGGCACTGCAGCATGGCCTGGCCTGCCACCTGGCCGGCGGCACGCACCATGCGCATCGCGATCACGCCTCCGGCTTCTGCATCTTCAACGATCTGGCGGTGATCGCGCTGTATCTGCTGGAGAGCGGACGTGTCGGCCGCGTGCTGATCTTCGACTGTGACGTGCACCAGGGCGACGGCACCGCGCGCATCCTGGAGAACGTGCCGGATGCGGTGACCGTCTCGCTGCACTGCGAGAAGAACTTCCCCACCCGCAAGGCCCATAGCGACTGGGATATTCCGCTGCCACCGGGCATGGGCGACGAGGCTTACCTCAAGGTCGTGCACGACACCCTGAACTACCTGCTGCCGATCTATCAGCCGGATCTGGTGCTCTATGACGCCGGTGTCGACGTCCACCGCGACGACGCCCTGGGCCTGCTCTCGCTGACCGACGCCGGACTCGCCGCGCGCGACAGCGCGGTGCTCGATCACTGCCTGGGTCGAGACATTCCCGTGGTAGGGCTGATCGGCGGCGGCTACGACAAGGACCGCGCCCTGCTCGCCCGTCGTCATGCGACCCTGCATGTCAGCGCCCACTCGGCCTGGCAGCGCCACGGGCTCGGCTGAGCAACCGTCAGCGGCTACAATTCCCGCCCCGCTCGCCTGCCCGGTTGCCGCCATGCCCCAGCCCTCCTCTTTTCGCGTCGCCATCATCGGTGGTGGTCCGGCCGGCCTGATGGCCGCCGAGGTGCTCGGCCAGGCAGGCGTGAATGTCGACCTGTATGACGCCATGCCCTCGGTGGGGCGCAAGTTCCTGCTGGCCGGCGTTGGCGGCATGAACATCACCCACGCCGAGGACTACGCCGCGTTCGTCAGCCGCTACGCCAAGCGCGCCGGCGACCTGCGACCGCTGCTCGATGCCTTCACCCCGGATGCGCTGCGCGAATGGATTCACGGGCTGGGCATCGACACCTTTGTCGGCAGTTCGGGCCGGGTGTTTCCCACCGACATGAAGGCCGCGCCCCTGCTGCGCGCCTGGCTCAAGCGCCTGCGTGAAAGCGGCGTGCAGCTGCGTACCCGCCAGCGCTGGCTGGGCTGGGACGAGCATGGCGCGCTGCGTATCGCCGGGCCACAAGGCGAAAGCCTGTTCGAGGCGGACGCCACCCTGCTCGCCCTCGGCGGCGGCAGTTGGGCCAGACTGGGTTCGGATGGCGCCTGGGTGCCCTTGCTGCAGAACCGCGGGATCGCCATCGCGCCGCTGCAGCCGGCCAACTGCGGCTTCGAAGTGGCCGGCTGGAGCGAGCACCTGCGGGAGAAATTCGCCGGCGCGCCGCTGAAGACGGTCAGCCTGGCGCTGCCCGGCGAAGCACCGCGCAAGGGCGAGTTCGTGCTCACCGCCACGGGCATCGAGGGCAGCCTGGTCTACGCGCTCTCGGCGCCGATCCGCAACACGATCAACCGTGACGGCGCTGCCACGGTACTGCTCGACCTGCTGCCGGATCGCACCCTGACGCAGATCGCCAGCGCCCTGGCCAGACCGCGAGGTTCGCAGTCCATGGCCAAGCACCTGCACCGCCAGCTGAAGCTCGATGGCGTCAAGGCGGCGCTGTTGCGCGAGCTGACCGATGCCACGACCTTCCAGGCCCCGCAGGCCCTGGCCGCCGCGATCAAGGCGCTGCCCATCCGCCTGGTCCGCCCGCGTCCGCTGGACGAGGCGATCAGCAGCGCCGGCGGCGTGCCCTTCGAGGAACTGGACGAGGGTCTGATGCTGCGCCGGCTACCCGGCGTGTTCTGCGCCGGCGAAATGCTCGACTGGGAAGCGCCGACCGGTGGCTATCTGCTGACCGCCTGCTTTGCCAGCGGGCGCGCCGCGGCCGAAGGCATGCTGCGCTGGCTGCGTGCCAACGTGCCGGCAAACGCGCCGCGCTGAACGGTGCGCTGCCGGCCGCACGGCCCTGCTACATCTTCATCACGATACGGCCTTCGATGCGCCCGGCGCGCATGTCGTCGAAGATCTGGTTGATGTTGTCGAGGTTGTCGGTATGGATGGTCGCCTTGACCAGGCCCTCGCCGGCGAAATCCAGCGCCTCCTGCAGATCGGCGCGGGTGCCGACGATGGAGCCGGTGATGCTGATCGCCTTGAGCACCACGTCGAAGATCGGCGTCGGGAAATCTCCCGGCGGCAGGCCGACCAGCGCCACGGTACCGCGCCGCCGGGCCATGCCGATGGCCTGACCGAAGGCACTGTTGGACACCGCCGTGACCAGCACGCCATGCGCGCCGCCGATGTCGCGCTGCACCACTTCCACCGGATTTTCCTTGCGCGCATTGACGGTCAGGTCGGCGCCCAGGCGCTTGGCCAGTTCCAGCTTGGCGTCATCCACATCCACCGCCACCACGTGCAGGCCCATGGCCTTGGCGTACTGCACCGCGACGTGCCCCAGACCGCCGATACCGGAGATCGCCACCCACTGACCGGGCCGCGCTTCGGTGACCTTGAGGCCCTTGTAGACGGTGACCCCGGCACACAGGATCGGCGCGATCTCGTCGAATTCGACGTTCTTCGGCAGGATGCCGACGTAGTTCGGGTCCGCCAGCACATATTCGGCATAGGCACCGTTGACCGAGTAGCCGGTGTTCTGCTGGCCTTCGCAGAGGGTTTCCCAGCCGGTCAGGCAGTGTTCGCAACAGCCGCAGGCGGTGTACAGCCAGGGCACTCCGACCCGGTCGCCCTCCTTCACCCGGGTCACGCCGGCACCCACAGCGGCGACGTGGCCAACGCCTTCATGGCCGGGGATGAATGGCAGTGTGGGCTTGACCGGCCAATCGCCCTCGGCCGCATGCAGGTCGGTGTGACAGACGCCGGAGGCGGCGATCTTCACCAGTATCTGGCCGGGGCCGGGCATCGGCACCTTGACTTCCTCGAGGCGCAGCGGCTCGCCGAAGGCGTGCACCACTGCCGCTTTCATGGTCTGGGTCATGGGCTTGCTCCTTGAGTAGGGACGTTCGAGTCTGCGCCTGGCAGACCGGATCAAGCCTAGACCCAGATCAATTACAGCAGGCGGTCAGCGACCGTCCGTCGAGCGCATCGCGTTCGTCCGACCGTGAGCGGCGCTGCACGAATGTTCCAGACGGCCTGCCTGCAGCGAGCGATACTGGCCGGGCCACGCCACGACGCAGCATTCATGGAGCCATCATGGGTACCGATGACTGGATCGATCTGAAGAAGGATGCCGAAACCGGCATCGAGACGATCCGTGCGCATTTCGAAGGTCACGCCTACGACCCGCACCTCCATGACAGCTACCTGATCGGCTTCACCGAACAGGGCGTGCAGCAGTTTCACTGCCGCCGGACGCTGCACAGCAGCACGCCGGGGCAGGTGTTTCTGCTCGAACCCGGCGAGTTGCACGACGGCCACGCGCCGACAGCCGGCGGCTTCACCTACTCGATGCTCTACCTCGATCCGCACTGGATCGAACGCGAACTGCGCGCGCTGTTCGAGGACGCGCCCAACCAGTGCCAGCCGGCATTCGCCAAGACGCTGGAAAGCGAACCAGAGCTGGTGACGGTGATTGCCGACGCCTGCCAGGCCTTGCAAAGCCAGGACCTGCGCATCGTTCGCCAGGCCGCGCTGGACGCGCTGCTGGGCACGCTGGCGCGGCACCTGTCATGGCGACCGCGGCTGACTGCCGACCCGCGCCTGCCGGCCGTGGCGCTGCGGGCGCGGGACTATCTGCATGCACACATGGATCAGGATCTGGGACTGGACGATCTGGCGCGCGCCACCGGCGTCGATCGCTTCAGGCTGTCGCGGGCGTTCAAGGCGGCCTTCGGGCTGGCGCCGCATGCCTATTTGGTCCAGCTGCGCCTGGCCAAGGCCCGGCGCCTGCTTGCAGCCGGCCAGCCACCGGCGCTGGTGGCGATGAGCCTCGGTTTTGCCGACCAGAGCCACATGGGCCGCTGGTTCCGCCGCGCCTACGGGCTGACGCCGGCGCACTACCGCAGGCGCTGCTCGAATCTTCCAGACCACTGAGCCGACAGGCGCGAGTATTCGGTCGTCCGCCACCCCGGAGCCGAAAACCATGCCTCACCTCGCCGCCACCCCCGGAGCACTCGCCACGCACATCGCGGAGCAGCCGTCATGAGCCAGCTGCTGCCCTTCATGCTGTTCGCCTTCGTCGCCTCGATCACGCCGGGGCCGACCAATATTCTGGTGCTGAGCAACAGCTCGCGCTTCGGTCTGGGCGCAGCCGTGCCGATCATTCTCGGCGCCTGTTCGGCGGCAGCCCTCATCGTGCTGCTGGTGGGCCTGGGTGCCGGCGAATGGTTGCTGCGCCATCCGCAGTTGCAGCAGCTGATGAGCTGGCTCGGTCTGGCCTGGCTGTTCTACCTGGCCTGGCAGATCGCCCGCAGCCCGGTCGAACCGGTCGAAGCCGCCGCCGCGCCGCGCCGGCTTGGCGCGCTGGGCGCCGCCGGTCTGCAACTGGTCAATCCGAAGGTGTGGATGATGGCGCTGGCGGTGGTCGGCGTGTTCAGCGGCGCCGCTGCCGACGCGGGGCGTTACGCCATTCATGCCCTGCTGTTCTTTCTGATCGCCCTGCCCTGCCTGGCGGCCTGGGCCCTGCTCGGTGCCGGGGCGGCGAAGCTGCTGCACTCGGCCGCGCACCTGCGCCGGTTCAACTACGCCATGGCGCTGCTCTTGGTGGTGTCGGCACTGCTGAGTCTGTGACCCGCGTTACCAGTGGAAAGGCTGCGCCGTTTTCCACCTTACGGACGGCTCAGCGCTTCTTCGTCGGCTTGCTGCCGCCCAGGCTCGGTACCTTGCGAATGGGTTTGGCGTTGGGCTTCTCGTTCTCGTCGAACCAGTTGCCGAGGTGAATCTTGCCCTTGCCGCCACCGTCCTTGGGCTTTTTCGGTTTCTTCGGCTTCTTGATGATCTGCCCGCCGAGCGCCGTGGCCGGCACGCGATGATCGGGTACGAAGCCCGGCTCGTCATGCCGCGGCAGCACCTGGTTGATCAGGGTTTCGATGGCCGCGAGCTGACCGACCTCATCGGCACTGACCAGCGAGATCGCCTCGCCGCTAGCACCGGCGCGGCCGGTACGGCCGATGCGGTGCACGTAGTCCTCGGCGACGGTGGGCAGGTCGAAGTTGACCACCTGCGGCAGGTCATGGATGTCCAGCCCGCGCGCCGCCACGTCGGTCGCCACCAGGATACGCACCTCACCCGCCTTGAAGCGCTCCAACGCACGCAGGCGCGAGGCCTGCGGCTTGTCGCCGTGAATCGAGTCGCTGGCGATACCCTGCGCCTGCAGCTCGTCCACCAGCTGGTCGACACCCTTGCGCGTCTTGACGAACACCAGCACCTGGCCCCAACGCTTGTCCGCCAGCAGATGCAGGAACAGCTCGCTCTTGCGCTTCTTGTCCACCGGCACCAGCCATTGCTTGACCGTCTTCGCCGCCGCGTTGCGTGGACTCACCTCGACCGACAGCGGGTCGCGCAGCAGCTCGCGGGCCATCTGCCGGATCGCCTCGGAGAAGGTCGCGGAGAACAGCAGGGTCTGGCGTTTCTTCGGCAGCGCCGAAAACAGCTGGTCCAGCTCGTCGGCGAAACCGAGGTCGAGCATGCGATCGGCCTCGTCGAGCACCAGCGCCTGCAGCTGATTGAAGCCCACGGCATTCTGCCGGTAGAGATCGAGCAGGCGACCGGGCGTCGCCACCAGCACGTCGATGCCCTTGCGCAGCGCCATCATCTGCGGATTGATACTGACCCCGCCGTACACCGCGTAAGTGCGCAGCGGCAGGTTCTGGCCGTAGACACGAAAGCTCTCGTGGACCTGCTCAGCCAGCTCGCGGGTCGGTACCAGCACCAGCGCGCGCACCGAATTGCTCGCCACCTTGGCGCCTTCCATGGTCAGGCGCTGCAGCAATGGCAGGGCGAAACCGGCGGTCTTGCCGGTACCGGTCTGCGCCGCCGCCATGAGGTCGCGGCCCTTGAGCACGGCGGGAATGGCTTCGGCCTGCACCGGCGTCGGCTTGCGGTAGTCGAGGGTTTCCAGGGTCCGCAGCAGCGGATCGATCAGGCCAAGGGAGGCGAAGGTCATGGCAGGCTCGCGGCGCCGTTTCGGCGGGTGAAAAAGGGCGGATTCTAGCAGCAGGCCGGGCACATCGGCTCACCAGCCGATTGCAGGCGCGCCATGCGATGCCTTGCTGTCACAGTTTCATACGCTGCCGCGCTGGTAGCTGGGCAACGCCTGCCGCAGGATAGGCACAGCGCCGCGGCGCCGGCACTCAACCGCACGGAGACCCTGATGGAAGCGCTGCTCGCCCACGGCCCCTTCGCCGAATTCGCCCTGCTGCTGATCATCTCGGCAGCGGTCGGCGCCATTGCCCTGAGCCTGCGCCAGCCGCTGCTGATTTCCTATATCGTGGTCGGCATCCTGCTTGGTCCGGCGGTATTCGGCCCGGTCAACGCCGAGGATCAGATCCATCTGCTGGCCGAGATCGGCGTCGCGGTGCTGCTGTTCGTGGTCGGGCTCAAGCTGGACCTCGCGCATATCCGCAATATCGGGCCGGTGGCGCTGGCCACAGGGCTGGGCCAGCCGACCTTCACCATCATCTTCGGCTTCGCGCTCACGCTGCTGATGGGCAAGAGCGCGATGGAGGCGCTCTACATCGCGGTTGCGTTGACCTTTTCCAGTACCATCATCATCGTCAAGCTGCTCTCGGACAAACACGAACTGGACTCGCTGCACGGGCGCATCGCCGTCGGCTTCCTGATCGTTCAGGACCTCGCCGTGGTGCTGGCGATGATGACCATGAGCGCCCTGCGCGGTGCCGGTGATGCAGGCTGGGCTGAGGTCTCCGGCTCGTTGCTGCTGCGTCTGGCGGCTGCGGCCGTGCTGATGTACGTGCTGATGCGCTACGTACTGCCGACCCTGGTCAGCCGCATGGCGCGCTCGCAGGAGCTGCTGCTGATCTTCGCCATCGCCGGGGCACCGGGCTGGCCGCGCTGGGCGAGTACAGCGGTTTCAGCAAGGAGGCCGGCGCCTTCGTCGCCGGATTTTAGCTGGCCTCGACGGCCTACCGCGAGGCGATGAACGCGCGCCTGACCGGCATCCGCGACTTCATGCTGCTGTTCTTCTTCATCGATCTGGGCGGCAAGCTGGACTTTTCTACCCTCGGCAACGAGATCCTGCCGGCCATCGTACTGGCGCTGTTCGTACTGATCGGCAATCCGCTGATCGTCATGGCGATCATGGGCTACATGGGTTATCGCAAGCGCACCGGCTTTCTCGCCGGGCTGACCGTGGCGCAGATCAGCGAGTTCTCCATCGTCTTCGTCGCCATGGGCATCACCCTCGGCCATATCGGGCCGGAGGCGCTGGGGCTCACCACGCTGGTCGGCTTGGTGACCATCATGCTCTCGACCTACATGATCCTCTTCTCGCAGCCGCTCTATGAACACCTGGCGCCCTGGCTCGGCCTGTTCGAGCGCAAGCGTCCCTATCGCGAACTGGAAGTGGAGGCCCAGGGCAGGCCACAGGGCCATCCGCGCATCATCGTCTTCGGCCTGGGCCGTTATGGCTCGCGCCTGTTGCAACAGCTGGCGGCGGCGCGGATGCCGGTGCTCGGTGTGGATTTCGACCCCGAGGCGGTGCGCACGCTGCGCCGCAGCAAGCCGCCGGTGCGTTTCGGCGATGGCGAGGACCCGAGCTTTCTCGAATCACTGCCGCTGCAGCATGCCGAATGGGTGGTCACCAGCTTCCCGCAGTGGGAATCCAACCGTGCCTTCCTGCACGCGCTCAAGCATGCTGGTTTCAAAGGGAAGATCGCTGGCGTGGTGCGCGACGACCAGCATGGCAGGGCGCTGGACGCGGCCGGCGTCGCCCGCGTGCTGAACCCCTTCACCGATGCGGCTGACTTCGCCACGCGCAGCCTGATCGACGAGTTGGGTGCGACGCCCAGACCGCCGACGGACCCGGCGCCCACGCACCCTGTCTGACCGGCGGACTTCAGCCGCCGCCAGCGCAGCCGTTAACCTGCTATCCACCGGCCCCAATCGAGTGCGCCCATGAGTTCGAGCAACACCAGCGACAACCCTGCCCCAGACGCCTATCCATGCCACGGCGCCGCCGAGCACGGCGCCTGCCCCAGTTGCGCCAGTGGCGAACGTCTGGGCTTCGGCTTCAGCTACGCCTTCCAGCCGATCATCGATCTGCACGACCGGCAGATCTTCGCCCATGAGGCGTTGGTCCGCGGCGTCGGCGGCGAACCAGCCCCCACCGTGCTGTCGCAGGTCACCGAGCAGAATCGCTTCCGTTTCGATCAGGCCGGCCGGGTCAAGGCGATCAAGACCGCGTCCAGGCTAGGCATGCAGAGCAAGCTGTCGATCAATTTCATGCCCAACGCGATCTACCGCCCCGAGCTGTGCATACGCTCGACGCTGGAAGCCGCCCGCGCCCACGACTTTCCGGTCGAGCAGATCATCTTCGAGACCGTCGAAGGCGAGCGCGTCAACGATGGCAAGTGGCTGACCGAAGTCTTCCGCGAATACCAGCGCATCGGCTTTCTCACTGCCATCGACGACTTCGGTGCGGGCTTCGCCGGGCTCAACCTGCTGGCCGATTTTCAGCCGGACATCATCAAGCTGGACATGGACCTGATCCGCGGCATCGACCAGAGCCGCACGCGTCAGGCCATCGTCCGGGCGACGGTGGGGATGTGTGAGGAATTGGGTATCAAGGTGATCGGCGAAGGCGTCGAGACCGCCGACGAATGCAGCGCGCTGTTCGATCTGGGCATCCATCTGATGCAGGGCTACCTGTTCAGCCGGCCGCTGTTCGAAAGTTGCGGCCAGGCGGAACGGCTCGCCTGGCCGCGCTGACGTCTAACCCGCGCGCAGCAGCTTGAGCAGCTCCTGCGCGGCCGCCTCGGATGACGCCGGATTCTGCCCCGTCACCAGCAGCCCATCGACCTGCACATAGGGTGTCCAGTCGGCGCCCTTGCTGTACTGCCCGCCGCGCTCGCGCAGGCGGTCCTCGAGCAGGAACGGCACCACCTTGGTGAGTTCCACCGCCGCTTCCTCGCCATTGGTAAAGCCGGTGACGCGCTTGCCCTTGACCAGATACTCGCCATCCTTGCCGCGCACCTCGGTCAGCGCCGCCGGTGCGTGGCAGACCGCGCCTATCGGCTTGTCTGACTTGACGAAGGACTCGAGCAGGGCGATGGACGTCGGGTTGTTCACCAGGTCCCACAGCGGGCCATGGCCACCGGGGTAGAACACCGCATCGAAATCCTCGGCCGAGACCTGATCCAGCCGATAGGTGTTGGCCAGCAGCGTCTGCGCCTCGCCGTCCCCGTTGAAGCGCTCGGTGGCTTCGGTCTGGGCGTCGGGCTGGTCGCTCTTCGGGTCGAGCGGCGGCTCGCCACCCTCGGGCGAGGCGAGCACCACCTGCGCTCCGGCATCCTTGAAGACGTAGTACGGCGCGGCGAACTCCTCCAGCCAGAAGCCGGTCTTTTTGCCGGTGTCACCCAGCTGGGCGTGGGACGTAAGCACGATGAGAATTTTCATGGAGCCTCCTTGGTGAAGCGCGACGTGAACAGGTGAGACTGCCGCCGCGGGCACATTGCTCCGCTGCCAAAACACATCCATGAAAAAGGGCGCCGAAGCGCCCTCTAAAAACCCGTTCTGGTCAGATACGGAAGCTGTCCACCAGTTGCTTCAGCCGGCGCGCCTGCTGGTCCAGGTCACCACAAGCCCGCAGGGTCGACTGCAGGTTCTCAACACCTTGCTGGTTCAGCGTGTTGATCTCGGTGATGTCCATGTTCAGCGACTCGATCACCGCGGTCTGCTCCTCGGTGGCGGTGGCCACCGACTGGTTCATGCCGTCGATCTCGCCGATGCGTTGGGTCACCTCGCCGAGGCGCTCGCCGGCGCGGTCGGCGATGGAGACGCTGGACTCACTCTGCCGCTGGCTTTCGGTCATGGTCTGCACCGAAGCGCCGGCGCCAACCTGCAGCTGCTCGATCATCTGCTGGATTTCCTGCGCCGAACTCTGGGTGCGATGCGCCAGGTTGCGCACCTCATCGGCGACCACGGCGAAACCGCGGCCTGCCTCGCCGGCCCGTGCGGCTTCGATGGCGGCGTTCAGCGCGAGCAGGTTGGTCTGCTCGGAAATGCCCTTGATCACCTCGAGAATCTGGCCAATGTCCACGGTCTTGGCGTTGAGCGCCTCGATCTGCGAACAGGAAGCACTGATCTTCGCCGACAGCTCGCGCATGGCGGCGATGTTCTGCTCCACCACCTGACGACCGTCCTCGGACTGATGCCGCGCGCCGCTGGCCTGCTGCGAGGCATCCGCCGCGTTGCGGGCGATCTCCTGGGCGGCGGCGCCAAGTTCGTTGATCGCAGCCGCCACGCTGTTGGTGCGACTGGCCTGCTCGTCGGAGTTGGCCATCGATGCGTTCGAAGCGCCGAGCACGCGTTGTGCCACTTCGTTGACCTGCAGCGTGGCCGAGGACACCTCGCGGATCGATTCATGGATACGCTCGACGAAGCGGTTGAAGGCGGTCGCCAGCTGACCGAACTCATCTCTGGACTGCACGGCGA
The DNA here is from genome assembly GCF_041381355.1 of Pseudomonas sp. LM13. Taxonomy (NCBI): domain Bacteria; kingdom Pseudomonadati; phylum Pseudomonadota; class Gammaproteobacteria; order Pseudomonadales; family Pseudomonadaceae; genus Pseudomonas; species Pseudomonas sp. LM13. The sequence continues at coordinate 85,763 of NZ_JACBXH010000002.1, read as the reverse complement.
GGCGCCGGGTCAGGTCACCCTCGCCCTCGGCAATGTTGGCCATGGCGCGGCCCATGTCGGTGAGCGGACGCATCAGCACACGAATCAACATGCCCAGCAGCAGCAGGATGAACGCCACGGCGGCAACCGTGGCGACCAGCGCAGTGGTGCGGAAACTGGTCAGCGCGGCATAGGCCTTGTCACGATCCAGCGAAATACCCACGTACCACTGCACCGAAGGCAGGCCCTTGACTGGGCTGAAGCCGAGGATGCGCGGATTACCCTCAAGCTGCGCCTCGACATAGCCACTACTGAGCGACGGCGTATTCTGCGGGTAAATATCCTGGAGCGACTTCATGACCATCTGCTGATCGGGATGGACCAACACCTTGCCGTCGCCGCTGACAAGAAAGGCGTACCCCATGCCATCAAAATCCAGCGCGTTGAGCATATCCACCAGAGTTTTCAGGCCTAGGTCGCCACCAACTACACCCGTCGCGCCCTGGCCGCTTTTGACCGGGGTTGCGACTGTCACAACCAGCTCGTTCAGCGTGGCATCCAGGTAAGGTTCGGTCAGCGTCGTGCCATCTGCAGACAGCGCATCCTTGTACCAGGGGCGAGTTCTCGCATCGTAGTCGTCCGGCATGGCCTCGTAAGGGCGGAGGATATAGCTGCCATCGGCTCCGCCGAGATAGGTGAACATGAACGTAGAGGTCAGTGCACGTTGTTCGAGCAGACTGCCAACAGACTCTGCCGAGTCATCCCGGCCGATGGTCTGCGCAGCGCTTTCCACCAGCAGGATACGGCCTGACAGCCAGTTCTGAATGTTGTGGGCGGTAACCTCGCCCATTTCCCCCAGGTAGCTTTCGAGGTTGGCGCGAATGGCGCTCCGCTGCAGATAATCGTTATAGAGGGTAAACAGCGCAAAAGTTGCGATCACCACTAACGAGGCGGCCAGCAGAATCTTGTGGCTGAACTTGAGATGACTAGACATTTGAGGCGCATCCGAATGACTGAACGGGGTGCTGGCATCCTGCGCACTGTGCATTCCTTTGATCTCAATCACTTTTTCGGCCGCTCCCAAAGAAACTTGACCTACTAGTCGCAATGCGGATGTTTCCCCATAAAAAACGCCAGCCTGCTGGCTGGCGTTCTTCACGCGAAGGGGCCGCGCCGTGGTCAGCGCCCGGCCAGCGCCGGCATCACCCGCGGGCGCAACATCTCGCCCAGCACCGCCAGCGCACCGATCGCTCCGGCGATCCAGTACCAGCGCTGCAGCGGGTCGAAGCCCAGCCAGCCAAGGGCATGGAGGAAGACCATGAGGATCAGCACCGGGCAGACGTAGCGCACCATGAACAGCCACAACGCGTAGCCCAGCGGCGGCAGGTTCAGCTCGTCGCGCATGATCTCGCTGCGCAGCGCGTAGCCGGCCAGCAGCACGGTGAAGATCCCGCCCAGCGGCATCATCCAGCGCGACGTCAGGTAATCCAGCCAGTCGAAGAAGTTCTTGCCCATCGGCGTCCAGCCCGACATCAGGTTGAACGAGAGCATCGCCAGCAGGCTGATCACCAGCAGCACCACGCCGGAACCCATTGCCGCCTTGATCCGCGAGATGCCGTGCTTCTCGTTGAGGTAGGCGACGGTGGCCTCGATCATGGAGATCGCCGAGGTCAGCGCGGCAATCGATACCATGGCGAAGAACAGCACGCCGAAGGCGGTGCCGAACGGCATCTGCTGGAAGGCCAGTGGCAGGCTCATGAAGATCAGGCCCGGGCCGGCAGTCGGGTCCATGCCGTTGGCGAAGATGATCGGGAAGATCGCCAGACCCGCCAGCAGCGCGACGCAGGTGTCGGCGATGGCGACCATGAAGGTGGTGCGGGCGATGGACTGGTCATCCGGAATGTACGAGCCGTAGGTGAGGATCGCACCGGAAGCCAGGCTGAGGGTGAAGAACGCGTGGCCAAGCGCCGCCAGCAGCGCTTCGCCGGTGATCTTCGAGGTGTCGAAGCTGAACAGGAAGGCGAAGCCCTGATCGAAGCCGCCGCTGGTGACCGCGTAACCCACGAGGATCAGCAGCAGCACGGCCAGCCCCGGCATCATCCAGCGCACCGCGTTCTCGATGCCCTTCTGCACGCCCTTGGCGACGATCCACAGCGTCAGCAATGCCACCAGCAGGCTCCAGCCGCCGAGCTGCCAGGGGTTGGAGTTGTGTGCCTCGAACACGCCGCCCAATGCCTCGACGCTGGTCGCGGCCAGCGAGCCGTCGAGCATCTTCACCGTGTAGGCGAAGGCCCAGCCGGCGACCACCACATAGAAGCAGAGGATCAGGAAGCCGGCGGTCATGGCCATGCCGCCGACCGCCTTCCACAACAAATTGCCGTTGTTCTCGCGGACCACCCGACCGATGGCGTCGATCGGGCTGCCACGGCCGCGGCGGCCGATGGCGATCTCGCACATCATCACCGGTACGCCGATGGCGAGGATGCACAGCAGGTACATCAATACGAAGGCACCACCGCCGAATTCACCGGTGATGTAGGGGAATTTCCAGATGTTGCCCAGGCCCACGGCCGAGCCGGTTGCCGCGAGGATGAAACCCCAGCGCGAGAGCCAGAGGTTCTTCGGTTTTTCACGAGTCATACGTCACCTGTTTGTTGTTATCTGTGACGGGATCGGGACCGTCGCGCAGGGCGCGGCGGCGTGCAAGGCGGATTCAGTCGTTCATTGAGCGTCGGGCTGCACCTCCGGCGCGGCCTGCTGGAAGGCCGGAAGCGTCTCGCAGCGTGCAACGATCTCGAGAATGCGTGGATACGCCGCGAGGTCACAGGCAAAACGGCGCGCATTGTATACCTGCGGCACCAGGCACGCCTCCAGGTAACCTGGCCGATCGTTCAGGGAAAGCCTGCCATCGAAACATTCCAGGCCCGCTTCCACGGCGGCGAGCCCCTGACCGACCCAGTGCTGATACCACGCGTTCTTGGCCTCGTCGTCGACACCCAGTTCGGCGGAGAGGTACTGCAACACACGCAGGTTGTTCAGCGGATGGATCTCGCAGGCGATGTGCATGGCCAGTGCGCGCACCTGGGCGCGGCGAACCGGATCGTCCGGCAGCAGCGCCGGCACCGGGAACACTTCTTCGAGGTATTCCAGAATCGCCAGCGACTGACTGATGCGCGCGCCACCGTTGGCTTCATCGACCAGCAACGGCACCAGCTGCTGCGGGTTGAGGGCGCGGTAATCGGCCGCACGCTGCTGACCGCCATCCTTGACCAGATGCACCGGCACCTGCCGATAGGCCAGGCCCTTCAGATTCAGCGCGATGCGCACCCGGTAGGCGGCACTGGAGCGCCAGTAGCCGTAGAGCGTCAGCTCAGTGCTCATAGCGCTCGACCTGCTGATCGATGGCGCCGAAGATGCTCTGCCCGGCGGCGTCGAACATCTCGATGCGCACCCGGTCGCCGAACTTGAGGAACGGCGTCTTCGCCTCGCCGTGCTCGATGACCTCGAGCATGCGCTTCTCGGCCAGGCAGGACGAGCCGGCACTGCGATCGTAGTTCGACACCGTGCCCGAGCCGATGATGGTCCCGGCGCCCAGCGGACGGGTGCGCGCGGCGTGGGCTACCAGGGTCGGGAAGTTGAAGGTCATGTCGGTGCCGGCATCCGGCTGGCCGAACAGCTCACCGTTGATATGCGAGACCAGAGGCCGGTGTACCTTGCCGTCGCGCCAGGTTTCGCCCAGCTCGTCCGGCGTCACCGCCACCGGCGAGAAGCTCGACGACGGCTTGCTCTGGTAGAAGCCGAAGCCCTTGGCCAGCTCGCCGGGAATCAGGTTGCGCAGCGACACGTCGTTGACCAGCATCAGCAGCTGGATGTGCGACCCAGCCTCGGCCGGCGTCGCACCCATCGGCACGTCGTCGGTGATCACAGCCAGCTCGCCTTCCAGATCGATACCCCAGGCCTCGTCGGCCAGGCGGATCGGGCTGTGCGGCGGGATAAAGGCATCGGCGCCGCCCTGGTACATCAGCGGATCGTGCCAGAAGGACTCCGGCATCTCGGCGCCACGCGCCTTGCGCACCAGCTCGACGTGGTTGACGTAGGCGCTGCCGTCCGCCCAGTGATAGGCACGTGGCAGCGGGCTGTGGCAGGCGGCCTGGTCGAAGGCGAATGCGCCGTCCTCCAGCCCGTCGTTGAGGCGCTGGTAGACCGCTTCCAGCTTCGGCTTGCAGTAGTTCCAGTCATCCAGCGCGGCCTGCAGCGTGGCGGCGATCTGTGGCACTTTCACCGCCAGGGCGAGATCACGGGAAACGACGACGAGCACGCCGTCGCGGCCCTGGTTGAGGGTTGCGAGTTTCATCAGGATTCCTTGCCCGGCGCACGCCAGGAGTTGACGTATTCGGGGACATCGACGGCTGCGGCGGCCTCGCCGACTTCCAGCGCGCGGCGGGTGTCGATCATCACCGCCACCTCGTCGGCAAAGGTCGCCGGGTCGGTGCTGGCCTTGTTCAGCGCCTTCGGGTGCGGCCCGTGGGGGAAGCCGCAGGGGTGGAAGGTCACCATGCCCTGCTCGATGTTGTCGCGGCTGAAGAAGTTGCCGCGGTGGTAGAACAGCACTTCGTCATAGTCATCGTTGTTGTGGAAGAACGGCACCTTCAGCGCACCCGGATCGGATTCCACCGGCCGCGGCGTGAAGGTGCAGACCACGAAACCGTTGGCGACGAAGGTGGTGTGCGCCGACGGCGGCAGGTGGTAGCGATGGCTCATCAGCGGGCGGATGTCGCGCCAGTTGAGCCGTACCACGGTGTTGTCGCCGTGCCAGCCGACCACGTCCAGCGGGTTGTACGGGTAGGTCACGGTGGTGATCTGCTCTCGCCGCTTGATGCGGATCTGCCAGGGGTTCTCGTCCTGCTGCGCGCGGAAGGCGTCGTCCAGCCGCGGATGGTCGAGCACCGCGGCGTCGAAGATGGCATGCGGGCCGACCAGGCCTTTTTCCGGCAGCTGGTAGGCGCCGTCGGTGTTCTCGATCAGCAGCATGAACACCGGCTGCGTCGCCTCGATGCGCCAGGCGGTGCCGCGCGGGATCATCAGGTAATCGCCGTCGCGGAATTCCAGGTGGCCGAAGTCGCAGTACAGATGCCCGGCGCCCTCATGGATGAACAGCAGTTCGTCACCGTCACCGTTGCGCACCAGGTGGCGCATGGCGCCGTTGGTCTTCCACAGGCGCAGCTTGACGTCGGCATTGTGCAGCGCCAGCGGCGCCTGCAGCGGGCAGTCGCCTTCGCTGGGGATGTGATTGAAGTTGAAGGCGTGCGGGCGCAGCGGGCCTTCCCAGTCGATCCAGCCGGTCGGCGGATGCTTGTGATGCAGGTGCGAAGCCGGGCCGAAGAAGCCTTCGCGGCCCATTTCGCGCTCGTAGGTGCCCTGCGGAAAATCGCAGTGCGCCTGACGCGAACTCTCACCCTCGCGGATGGGGAAACTGATCCATTTGCGGCTCATGTGCCTCTCCTCGTGATACCGCGTGATCTGAATGGCGAAGCGGTGGGTGCCAGTGCGGAGGGTGGATGTCGCGTAGGGTGGAAGACTGCGAAGCATCTTCCACGCGTCTGTGTCAGCCATGCGCTCATGTCGGCCGACCGAAACGCGTGGATGTGCTTCGCGACATCCACCCTACGCAGCCCACCCTGACGCCGGACTTACTCGCCCGCCTTGATCACACCCCGACGCAGCTGGTCTTCCTCGATGGATTCGAACAGCGCCTTGAAATTGCCTTCGCCGAAGCCCTGGTTGCCCTTGCGCTGGATGATTTCGAAGAAGATCGGGCCGATCACCGTGTTGGTGAAGATCTGCAGGAGGATGCCGTCGTCGCCGGGCGCACCGTCGATCAGCAGGTTCAGCTCGCGCAGTTGGTCGAGCGGCTCGCCGTGGCCGGCGACGCGGGTATCGACCTTCTCGTAGTAGGTGTCCGGGGTGGTCATGAAGTCCACGCCGTTGGCGCGCAGGCGGCGGACGGTCTCGTAGATGTCGTCGGTGGACAGCGCGATGTGCTGGATGCCCTCGCCGTGGTACTCGCGGATGAATTCCTCGATCTGCGACTTGTCGTCGGCCGACTCGTTGATCGGGATGCGGATCTTGCCGCAGGGCGCGGTCATGGCACGGGAGAACAGGCCGGTCAGCTTGCCCTCGATGTCGAAGTAGCGAATCTCGCGGAAATTGGCGATGCGCTCGTAGAAACCGGACCAGACATCCATCTGCCCGCGCTTGACGTTGTGGGTCAGGTGATCGATACACATCAGGCCGACGGCATTGTCGTTCGGCGTGCGCCCTTCGATGTACTCGAAGTCGACGTCGTAGATGCTCTTGTCGCCGTAGCGGTCGACGAGATACAGCAGCGAGCCGCCGATGCCTTCGACGCAGGGGATGTTCAGCTCGCCGAAGTTGGCGTGGCTGCCGACCAGCTTGGCGCCCTGCGATTGGACGTAGGCAGCGGCCTGCTCGGCATTCTTCACCCGGAAGGCCATGGCGCAGGCGCTCGGGCCGTGCTTCTCGCCGAACTCGCGCACATGCCCGGTGGGGCTGCCGTTGAGCACGATGTTGATGTCGTGCTGCTGGAACAGCCAGACCTCCTTGGAGCGGTGCTTGGCGGTTTCGGTAAAGCCCATCTGGGTGAACAGCGTGCGCAGCTGCTCGATGCCCTCGGCATTCGGCGCGGTGAATTCGACGAACTCGAAGCCGTCGGTGCCGATGGGGTTGTGCTGTTCGATCTTGTTCACGGCGTTCATATCGCCTCCTGATTGTTGTGAGGACTGCCGTTGCACGGCTTGGCTGGCCCCATCACACCCCAGGCCAGGGCGGCGAACAATGCTGTTTACGGGCACGGAAAGCGGCTGGCGCCATCCCCGCTGTCAGGTTTTCCTTACAGTGCGTTCTTCGCTGAAAAGCCTGGCTCGGCGGCTTGCCAGGCGTAACGAAAAGCTGACAGCCTGGTGCGACAACCTGCCGCACATGTCATCTGGCGCAATGGCATCGCGCATAAAAAAGGTGAGCTGAAGCCCACCACCAAGGCCGGCGTCGGCCTCGATGGATGGACCTGAGCCCACCAAAAGGACTTCCTGAGAAGCCCGCAGCATGCTTGCGGGATGGGCTTCAGCCCACCGGCGCGTTCTGCACGGACGACCGAGGTCGCGCTAGATCAGCCCGAGCAGGTTGAGGAATACCAGCACGATGGCCACCGGCGTGCCGTAGCGCAGCAGCTTCCACCAGGCCTGGAACAGCCCGGCGTTGCGAATGCCGATGGCCTCGCTGACCACGTGACGCTGCAGCACCCAGCCGGTGAACAGCACCGTGCCCAGCCCGCCCAGCGGCATCAGCCAATTGGTGGTCAGGTAGTCCAGGCTGTCGAAGAAGGTCTTGCCGAACAGCTGGTAGTCCGCCCAGTGGTTGAACGAGAACACGCTGCCCAGGCTCAGCAGCCAGAGCACCAGGCCGCTGCCCAGCACGGCCTTGGTCCGGCTGATGCGAAAGCGCTCGGTGAGCCAGGCGATGCTCGGCTCGGAGAGCGAAATGGCCGACGTCAGCGCGGCAATCACCAGCATCACGAAGAACAGCCCGCCCACGACCTGCCCCAGCGGCATCTGGCCAAAGGCGATCGGCAGGGTGACGAAGATCAACCCCGGCCCGGCCCCCGGCTCCAGCGCGTTGCCGAACACCAGCGGGAAGATCGCCAGGCCGGCCAGCAGCGCCACCGCGGTATCGGCCAGCGCCACCAGAATCGAGGTCTTGGCGATCGAGGTGCCTTCCGGCAGATAGGAGCCGTAAACCATCATCGCGCCGCAGCCCAGGCTCAGGGTGAAGAAGGCATGGCCGAGCGCGACCAGCACGCTCTGCGCGGTCAGCGCGGAGAAGTCCGGCACGAAGAGGAACTGCAGCGCCTGGGCGAACTCGCCCTCAATGGCGGCGTAGACCACCAGCACCAGCATCAGCACGAACAGCCCGGGCATCAGAAAGCGCAGCGATCGCTCCAGCCCGCCGCGCACGCCGAAACCGACGATCAGCATGGTCGCCGCCAGCACCAACGTGGCACAGACCACCAGACGCAGCGGGTCCGCCAATAGCGCACCAAACAGCTCACCACTGGCCTCGCCGCTGACCCCGGTGAAGCCGCCGCTGAAGGTCGCCGGCACATAGGCCAGCGCCCAGCCGGCCACCACCAGATAGAAACTCAGAATCAGAAAGCCGGTCAGCCCGCCGAGCCAGCCCACCACGCGCCAGCGCGAACTGGCCCCGGCCTCGCGCGCCAGCCGCGCCACGGCGCCATCGGGGTTCGCCCGGCCGCGACGGCCGATCATCACTTCGGTCATCAGCAGCGGAATGCCGATCAGGAGAATGCAGGCGAGATAGACCAGCACGAAGGCGCCGCCGCCGTTCTGCCCGGTCACGTAGGGGAATTTCCAGATATTACCCAGGCCCACAGCGGAGCCGGTGGCGGCGAGGAAGAACACCCAGCGGGAGGACCACAGGCCTCGGCTGGCGTTGTCCTGGATGCGTGCGCGCGCGCCGGCGAAGGTGCCGGCCGCGAGGCTGGTTTTATCGGTCATTGCGGATTCCTGCTTGTTGTTTTTGTCAGGGATGGTGCGAACGAACGGAGCGGGCACGGCGCTGGCGATCAGAGCCCGCCGCCCCGCTCAGCGAAGGCCGGCGCGCTCGGGCGACCGGCCATGTGCCGTCATGAAGCCTGCCGCTGCAGCGTCGCGACCTGCGGCGCGCCGCCGGCCTGCAAGCGCTCGAGCGCCAGGCGGTCAGCGATCACCGAGGTGCACTCGCCACTGGCGGCGGCCCGCTCGAAAATCTCGCGCAGCGTGCCGGCGATGGCGTTCACATGGGCATCGATCTGTGCGGCGCTGCCGCCGTTGCGCTGGTAGTAGACGTCGATGATGCCGCCGGCGTTGATTGCGTAGTCCGGCGCGTAGAGCTGGTTGCGCCGCTGCAGTTCGACGCCGATCTCGGCGCTGGCCAGCTGGTTGTTGGCCGCACCGGCGATCACCGGGGCACGCAGCACCTCCAGGGTCTGCTCGTTGAGGATGCCGCCCATGGCGCAGGGCGCGAAGACGTCAACATCGAGACCGTAGATGTCCTGCGGGCGCACCACGTTGGCTCCCAGCTCGTCCATTGCCTGCTTGACGTTGGCATCGAAGATGTCCGCCACCCACAGTTCGGCGCCCGCCGCTTTCAGGTGCCGCGCCAGCCCCAGGCCGACATGGCCGACGCCCTGGATCGCCACCTTCAGCCCGGTCAGCTCGTCGCGACCGAGGCGCTGGCGCACCGCTTCCTTGAGGCCGACGAAGACGCCGTAGGCGGTAGACGGCGACGGGTCGCCGCTGGCGACGCTGCCGTCGAGCAGGGTGCGTGGCGTGGCGCCGACCACATGGCGGGTGCGCTGGGCGAAGGACTGCATTTCGGCATCGCCGGTGCCGGAGTCGGCGGCGGTGATGTAGCGCCCGCCGAGGCTGTCGACGAAGTCGCCCATGGCGTGCAGCAGCGCCTGGCTCTTGCCGGTATGCGGGTCGCCGATGATCACCGCCTTGCCGCCGCCGAGCTTGAGCCCGGCGAGTGAGGATTTCAGCGTCATCCCGCGCGACAGCCGCAGCACATCGCGCAGGGCCTCGTCGTCACTGGCATAGGGGAACATCCGGCAGCCACCCAGCGCCGGCCCGAGGCGCGTGTCGTGGATGGCGATGATGGCTTTCAGACCCGACGCCTGGTCATGGCAGAAGACCACTTGCTCGTGGCGGTCGAAGTCGGGGTGAGCGAAGACGGACATTTGGTTACCTCGTTCTTGTTTGTCTGGTGGCCTGTCACGGACAGGGCCTGCTTGTTCGATATCACTGGGCGATGGGCCCGGCGGGTTCATCTAGCCCTGGGCGAACAGGGTGACGGGCCGCTGCTGCGTGCCCTGCCGGTGGGCTGAAGCCCACCCTACGAGTGCCTCTTCGTCGCCGCGGGCGGTTCTGTAGGGTGGGCTTTAGCCCACCGAACAACGCTGCCCGACTCGACGAGCACCCAGCGCCGGGGCGCTCAGGCCGCCGGCTGGAACAGCCGTACGCTCTGCACCTCGTCGCCTTTGGCCATCTGCTCGCGGAGCAACTTCTCCTGCTGGCGGGCCTTGGCAATGGAACGCTCCTTCACCGGGCCATAGCCGCGGATCTGCTCCGGCAGCGCGGCGATGGCCACGGCGGTGCGGTAGTTGGTCGGCTTGAGCTGGACCAGCAGCTCGTCCACGGTCTTCTCGTACTCGCTGATCAACTGGCGTTCGACGCGGCGGTCGTGGCCATAGCCGAACGGGTCCAGGGGCGTGCCACGCAGGAAGCGGAACTTGGCCAGCACGCCGAACACATTGAGCATCCACGGCCCCAGCTCGCGCTTGCGCGGCTCGCCGGTAACCGCGTCACGCTTGGCCAGCCAGGCCGGGGCGAGGTGGAACTGCAGCTTGTAGTCGCCCTCGAACTGCGCCTGGAGCTGCTGGCGGAATTCCGGCTCGCTGTAGAGCCGCGCCACCTCGTACTCGTCCTTGTAGGCCAGGAGCTTGAAGTAGTAGCGGGCGACGGCCTTGGACAGCGCCAGATCGTCCGCCGTATCGGCATCGCGCACGCGCTCGACCAGCTGGCGATAGCGGCGCGCCAGCCCGGCGTTCTGGTAGCGGGTAAGGAAGTCCACGCGCCAGTCGACGATCTCTTCCAGGGTTTTACAGAGTGGTTCGGCGGCTTCGACTGGGCGCGCCAGACCTTCCACCGCTTCGCGTTCGAGCACCGCACGGCGGCCCCAGCGGAAGGCCTGCAGATTCAGCTTGGCGGCAACGCCATTGAGTTCGATGGCCTTCTCGATGGCCTCGGCGCTGATCGGCAGCAGTCCCTGCTGATAGGCGAAGCCGAGCAGGAACAGGTTGGTGGCGATGCTGTCGCCCAAGAGCCGCGTGGCCAGGCGGGTGGCATCGACGAAGTGGGTCTTGTCGGCGCCGACCGCGTCGCTGATCGCCTGGCGCATGGCCGCGCCGGGCACCTGGGCGTCCGGGTTGCGAGTGAACTCGGCGGTGGCGGACTCGTGGCTGTTCACTACGGCATTGCTGATCTGCTCGTTGAGGCGGGTCAGCGATTCATCGCCCGCCGCGACGATCAGGTCGCAGCCCAGCAGCAGGTCGGCTTCACCGGCGGCGATACGCACCGCGTAGATGTCGCTCTGCTTCGCGGCGATGCGCACGTGAGTGGTCACCGGGCCGAATTTCTGCGCCAGACCGGCCTGGTCGAGCACGGTGCAGCCCTTGCCTTCCAGGTGCGCGGCCATGCCGAGCAGCGCGCCAAGGGTGGTCACGCCGCTGCCGCCAACGCCGGGGATCAGCACGTTCCATGGCCGCTCCAGCGACGGGTGCTGCGGCTCGGGCAAGGTCGCCGCCTCGATACCGCCAGCCACGGCTTCGGGCTTGCGCAACCCGCCGCCATGCACGGTGACGAAGCTCGGGCAGAAGCCTTCGACGCAGGAGTAGTCCTTGTTGCAGGCGTTCTGGTCGATCTCGCGCTTGCGGCCCAGCTCGGTTTCCTTCGGCAGCACCGACAGGCAGTTGGACTTCTCGCCGCAGTCGCCGCAACCCTCGCACACGGCGGGATTGATGAACACGCGCTTGGCCGGGTCTTCCAGCTTGCCGCGCTTGCGCCGACGACGCTTCTCGGTGGCACAGGTCTGGTCGTAGATGATCACCGAGACGCCCTTGAATTCGCGCAGCTCACGCTGCACCGCATCCAGTTCGCGGCGATGGTGGAAGCTGGTGATCGGCGCGAAGCTATCGCGGGTCGGGTACTTGTCCGGCTCGTCGCTGACCAGGGCGATGCGCTTGACGCCCTCGTGGAAGATCTGCCGGCTGAGCTGGTCGACGCGCAGCTCGCCGTCGATGGGCTGGCCACCGGTCATGGCCACGGCGTCGTTGTAGAGAATCTTGAAGGTAACGTTGACACCGGCCGCCACTGCCGCACGCACCGCCAGGCTGCCGGAGTGGAAGTAGGTGCCGTCGCCGAGGTTCTGGAACATGTGCGGGGTGTCGGTGAACGGCGCCTGGCCGATCCAGTTGACTCCCTCGCCGCCCATCTGGGTAAAGGTCTCGGTGCGCCGGTCCATCCACTGCACCATGTAGTGACAGCCGATGCCGGCCGAAGCGCGACTGCCCTCGGGCACCTTGGTGGAGGTGTTGTGCGGGCAGCCGGAGCAGTAGTGCGGCGCGCGCACGGTGCTGTAGCTGCGCGCGGCCAGGGCCTTTTCCTTGGCATCGAGGAAGGCCAGGCGGGTCTGGATGCTGTCGCTGGTGTAGATCGGCGCGAGGCGCTTGGCGATCACCCGGGCGATCATCGCCGGGGTCAGCTCGGAGAGGTTCGGCAGCAGCGAGTTGCCCTGCTCGTCGAACTCGCCAACCACCCGCGGACGCTTGCTCACGGGCCAGTTGTAGAGCTGCCCGGTGAGCTGGTCCTCGATGATGCTGCGCTTCTCCTCGACCACCAGAATCTCGTCCAGCCCCTGGGCGAACTCGTGCACCGAGACCGGTTCCAGCGGCCAGCTCATGCCGACCTTGAGCACCCGCAGGCCGACCGAGGCGCACAGCGCTTCGTCCAGGCCCAGGTCGTCCAGCGCCTGACGCACGTCGAGATAGGACTTGCCGGTGGTGATGATGCCAAGCCGCGGGTTCGGCGAATCGAGCATCACCCGGTTCAGGTTGTTGGCCCGGGCGAAGGCGCGTGCGGCGTAGATCTTGTACAGGTTCAGGCGCTTTTCCTGAGCCAGCGGCGGGTCCGGCCAGCGGATGTGCACGCCGTCCTCGGGCAGCTCGAAATCGTCCGGGATACGCGTCTGCACGCGCAGCGGGTCGACTTCCACCACGGCGGAGGAATCGACGTTCTCGGCGATGGTCTTCAGCGCCACCCAGCAGGCGGAGTAGCGCGACAGTTCCCAGCCAATAATGCCGTAGTCGAGGATTTCCTGAACGTTGGCCGGATTCAGCACCGGAATCGAGGCGGCGATGAAGGCATGCTCGCTCTGGTGCGGCAGCGTCGAGGACTTGCAGCCATGGTCGTCACCCGCCAGCAGCAGCACGCCGCCGTTGGGTGCAACACCTGCCGCATTGCCGTGCTTGAACACGTCGCCGGCGCGGTCGACGCCCGGGCCCTTGCCGTACCACATGGCGAACACGCCGTCGTACTTGGCGCCGGGGAACAGATTGGTCTGCTGGCTGCCCCACACCGCGGTGGCGGCCAGCTCTTCGTTGACGCCCGGCTGGAAATGGATGGCGTGTTGCTTGAGGTAGTCGCGGGCCTCCCAGAGGCTCTTGTCCAGCCCGCCCAGTGGCGAGCCGCGATAGCCGGAGATGAAGCCACCGGTGTTCAAACCACGGGCCTGATCACGCTGATGCTGCAGCATCGGCAAGCGGGTCAGCGCCTGGGTGCCGGTGAGGTACAGATGACCGGTAGCAAGCCGGTACTTGTCGTCCAGACGGATCTCGGCCAGAGACATGGGGCGCTCCTAATTTGTTGTTATCGGAGTCAGGGCAGCGTTGTTCGCTACCCGCCTGACGCAGTCATGGAGAAACCGCACGGTTGTCTCTCCACGCCGGCAATCGGCAGGGGATCACCCCACCGTCGCGTGTCGATTAACAGTCTGGCCGTGACGCGCAGAGATTTTCTTTCTACTTTTGCGGTAGAACAGCGGTTCTGTGCATGACCCATTCGCAAACAACAACAAAACAGGAACGACCATGCAGTCCACACCTCTGAGCAGCATCGATCGCAAGATCCTCCTGCTGCTGCAGCACAACGCCGATCTGTCCGCCGCGGAAATAGCCGAGAAGGTCGAGCTGTCGCAATCGCCCTGCTGGCGACGCATCCATCGCATGCAGGAGGAAGGGCTGATCGAGCGCAAGGTCGCCCTGCTCAACCCGAAGAAGCTCGGGTTGAACATGACGGTGTTCGTCAACATCAAGCTCTCGGCCCACGGGCGCAGCAACCTCGACGAGTTCGAGCAGGCCGTGGTGGGTTACCCCGAGGTGCTGGAGTGCCACACCATGGCCGGTGAATCGGATTACCTGCTCAAGGTGGTGGCTCGGGACATCGACAGCTACGAGCGCTTCCTGCGTGACCAGCTGCTGCAGCGGCCGCATGTGCAGGAGGCGCACTCGCACATCGCCATGAGCGAGGTGAAGCGGACCACGGAGTTGCCGCTGGATTGAGCGCCCCGCTCCCGCTTGCAGGAAAGATTTAAGAACCAGGCCCCGCCGGTCGATATTACGGGCGGTGCCTATCGCACCAGGCATTCTCGTCGACGCCCCCACCATCCATTGCCCATCGGCAGCCATTCCTACTGCCGGGAGTTCCAGAGCATGCTCGCCAATATCCGCATCGGACAGCGCATCGCGATCAGTATCGTGCTGCTGCTGATCGCCACCGTGACGATTCTTACCGCCCTGTTCTTCAGCCGCTTCGAGAGCCTGCTGGCCGACGCCGAGCGCCGCGAACTGCGTGGCATCTTCGACAACGTCAGCACCACGATCGCCGCGGAAAGCCTCACCGCCGAGCGCCTCGCCGCCCTGGTGGCGAGCATTCCCGAGGTGCAGCAGGCGATGGCCGACGATGACCGTGAACGGCTCTCGGCGCTGTTCGTGCCGGGCTATATGAAGCTGGCGAACGACTATGGCCTGACCCAATTCCAGTTCCACAAGGCACCGGCAACGTCCTTCCTGCGCGTGCACAAGCCGGCGCAGTTCGGTGACGATCTTTCCGCGATCCGCCAGACCATCGTCGACACCAACGCCCGCCAGACGCCGGTGCGTGGCGTCGAGTCCGGCGTCGCCGGCCTGGGCATTCGCGGGCTGGTGCCGATCAGCCATCAGGGTCGACCAGTCGGCTCGGTGGAGTTCGGCCTGTCCTTTGGCCAGGCGTTCTTCGACGCCTTCAAGGCGCGCTACCACGTCGACGTCGGCCTGGTGCTGCGCGAGGCCAGCGGCAGCTTCAAGCCCTTCGCCACCACATTTGGCAGCGCCCTGGTCAGTGACGGCCAGCGCGCCCAGGCGCTCGCCGGCAATGACGTCATCTTCCAGGCCGAGGCCGACGGCCAGCCGGTGGCGGTCCTGGTATCGGCGGTCGAGGACTTCTCCGGCAAGCCGCTGGCGTGCTGGAAGTGGCGATGGATCGCACCCGCTATGCCGATGCACTGGCCTCGATGCGCAACACCGCACTGGTCGTCGCCGGCATCGCGCTGGCCATCGGCCTGCTGGTCGCGGCCCTGGTAGCCCGCGGCATCGTCAGCCCGATCCGGGTCGCGGTCGATGCGATGCGCGACATCGCCGCCGGTGAAGGCGACCTGACCCGCCGCTTGGAACAGCGCGGGCGCAACGAGGTTGCCGAACTGGCCGGAGCCTTCAATCAGTTCGCCGAGAAGGTGCGCCGGCTGGTCAGCGAGGTGGCCGGCTCGACGACGCAAGTGGCCGCCGCGGCCGAGGAAATGTCGGCGATCACCGAAGAATTCAACCGCGACGTCGCGCAGCAGCGCCACGAGATCGAGCTGGTGGCCACGGCAATGAACGAGATGACCGCCACCGTGCAGGACGTCGCGCGTAACGCCGCACTAGCGGCCGAATCGGCCCAGGCAGCCGATGAGCAGGCCCAGCAGGGCCAGCAGGGCCAGCAGGTGGTGCAGCAGACGGTCAGCTCGATCGAAAACGTCTCGGCCGAGGTCGAGCGTACCGCTGCCGCCATCCAGCGCCTGGAGGCCGACAGCCAGAGCATCAGCGCCGTGCTGGACGTGATTCGCGGCGTCGCCGAGCAGACCAACCTGCTGGCGCTGAACGCTGCCATCGAGGCGGCCCGAGCCGGCGAACAGGGCCGCGGCTTCGCCGTGGTGGCGGACGAGGTTCGCACGCTCGCCTCGCGCACCCAGCAGTCGACGGTTGAAATCCAGCAGGTGATCGAACGGCTGCAGGCCGGTGCGCGCGACTCCTCCGCGGTGATGCTGCAGGGCCGCGCTCAGGTCGAGACCAGCGTGCGCCAGGCCCAGCAGGCTGGTGTATCGCTGACCGGCATCACCGGGGCGGTCACCAGCATCAATGACATGAACACCCAGATCGCCAGCGCCGCGGAACAGCAGAGTGTGGTGGCCGACGAAATCAGCCAGAACGTGGTGAACATCAATCAGGTAGCTGACCGCGTGACCGAGTCCGCCGGTCAAACCGCCCAGGCCAGCAGCCAGCTCGCTCATCTGGCGGCGGGCCTGCAAACACTGGTCGGACAATTCCGATACTGAACACCAGAGGCGCAACCCGGGTCACGACTGACCCGGGGTCAGCCGTCAGCAGGCGGCCAGGCTTCGGGCAACCCTGTCAGCCGATCCCCCACGCGAATACCCTGCGCTTCGAACCAGCCCTGATGCATTTCCAGAGCATAGCGTGCCGGCTTCTTGGAGCAGCGCACGTCCGTGCTCAGCGGTTCCAGATCGATCACATCGACGATCGCCCCGTCCTCATCGAGAAACGCCGCCGACAACGGCAACGGCGTGTCCTTCATCCATAGACAGTGCCGCCGCACCTCGTCGAAGCGAAACAGCATGCCGCTGTCCGCAGCGAGTTCGGTGCGCCCCATCAGGCCACGCTGGCGCTGCAGGAAGGTATCCGCATATTCGGCCTGCACTTGATGCCCGCCAACCTCCAGCCGCAACGGCTCGGCGGGCTGGGCGGTGGTCGCGACGGCCATCAGCGATAGCAGCAACGCAATACGCATAAAGCAATCTCCTGAGACCGGGTACGGCGGAACAGCCAGCCCCGGCCGCACTCATAAGCGAAGCGCCGCCCGTCGCGGCCCATAACGACAACAAGGGAGAACCCCACGTGCTCAACAGAATAACCGCCGCCAGCGTCTACCTGGTGCAACGCTTCCTGCCCTCGCCCTTCGTCTTCGCCATCCTGCTCACGCTGATCGTGCTGATCGCCGCCATGCTCAGCACCGGTCAGGGCCTGCCGGCGATGGCGCAGCACTGGGGCAACGGCTTCTGGAACCTGCTGGCCTTCACCATGCAGATGTCGCTGATCCTGGTCACCGGCCATGCCCTGGCACGGGCGCCGGCAATCAACCACCTGCTCGACCGCATGGCGCGCATCCCGCAGTCTCCGGGCCAGGCCATCATCCTGGTGACCCTGGTGGCGCTGGCCGGTTCCTGGATCAACTGGGGCTTCGGCCTGGTGATCGGCGCGGTGTTCGCCCGCGCGCTGGCCCGCCAGGTGCGCGGCGTCGACTACCCGCTGCTGGTGGCCTCGGCCTATTCAGGCTTTCTGATCTGGCACGGCGGCTTTTCCGGCTCGATTCCGCTGTCGCTGGCCAGCGGCGGGGCCGATCTGCAGAAGATGACCGGCGGCGCGCTGACCGAGGCCATCGGCGTTGGCCAGACGCTGTTCGCTTCCTACAACCTGATCATCATCGCCGTGCTGGTGGTGGGCCTGCCGCTGCTGAACTGGGCGATGCAGCCGAAGACGCCGAAAGTGGTCGACCCGGCGCTGCTGGAGGAGCCCCAGCCGAGCGACATCCCACGGGAAACCGCTACCCAGCGTTTGGACGACAGCCGCATCCTCGGTCTGATCATGGTCGCGCTGGCGGTGCTGTTCTTCTACCGGCACTTCAGCGAGAACGGCCTGGCGCTGAGCCTGAACATCGTGATCTCGATCTTCCTCTTCGCCGGCCTGCTGATGCACGGCACGCCGGAGCGCTACATGCGCGCCATCGAGGAAAGCATCCGCGGCATCGCCGGCATCGTCGTGCAGTTCCCCTTCTACGCCGGGATCATGGGCATGATGGTCGGCGCCAATGCGGCCGGCGTATCGCTCGGCCGCCAGGTCACCGACACCTTCGTCACCTGGTCGACGACCGAGAGCTTCCCGGTGCTGGCCTTTCTCAGTGCCGGCCTGGTCAACGTCTTCGTGCCCTCCGGCGGCGGCCAATGGGCGGTGCAGGGGCCGATCATGCTGCCGGCCGGCGCGGCGCTGGGCGTGGCGCCGGAAGTCACGGCCATGGCGATCGCCTGGGGCGATGCCTGGACCAACATGATCCAGCCGTTCTGGGCCCTGCCGCTGCTCGGCATCGCCGGGCTCGGTGCGCGCGACATAATGGGCTACTGCCTGCTCTGCCTGGTGTTCTCCGGCGTGGTGATCGCCGGCGGGCTCTATTTCCTGACCTGAGGCCAGAGCATTCCGGACGGCGACGCTGTCCGGAATGCTGGACCGCGCTGTCCAGGATGCAAGACACAAGCGCCGTCCAACTATCTGGACACTCAAGATAAACACCATGCAAATCAGCGAGTTGCGTATCTGGCACGGAACTCGCTAAATCACCGTGCGGCCTGTCCGCAGCCGAAACAAGAAAAACAATGCGCCTGCCGTGCAGCAGCGAGTCCCCGAATGCCCTCGGCAGCGTTCGGTCGTGCCGCACGGGGCCAGGAGATCGTCCCCGATGAGCGTCATCATCGCCCTTGCTGCATTGGCCCTGCTGATGCTCGCCGCCTACCGCGGCTACAGCGTCATCCTCTTCGCCCCCATCGCCGCCATGGGCGCGGTGCTGCTCACCGACCCGTCCGCCGTGGCGCCGGCCTTCACCGGCATCTTCATGGAGAAGATGGTCGGCTTCATCAAGCTGTACTTCCCGGTGTTCCTGCTCGGTGCGGTGTTCGGCAAGCTGATCGAGATGTCCGGCTTCTCGCGTTCCATCGTCGCCGCGGCGATCCGCCTGCTCGGCACCAGCCAGGCCATGCTGGTGATCGTGCTGGTGTGCGCGCTGCTGACCTACGGCGGCGTGTCGCTGTTCGTCGTGGTGTTCGCGGTGTACCCGTTCGCTGCCGAGATGTTCCGCCAGAGCAACATGCCCAAGCGGCTGATCCCGGCGACCATTGCCCTCGGCGCGTTCACCTTCACCATGACCGCCATTCCCGGCACGCCGCAGATCCAGAACATCATCCCCACCACCTTCTTCAATACCAACACCTGGGCCGCACCCTGGCTCGGCCTGATCGGCACGGTCTTCGTGTTCGGCCTGGGCATGCTCTATCTCAAGTGGCAGCTCGGCAAGGCCATTGCCGCCGGCGAAGGCTACGGCACCAACCTGCGCAACGAGCCGGAGACCCCCGCCGACATCGCCCTGCCCACCCCCTGGCTGGCGCTGTCGCCGCTGCTGCTGGTGCTGGTCGCCAACCTCCTGTTCACCCGCTGGATTCCCGAGTTCTACGGCGCCAGCCACACGCTGCAGCTGCCCGGCATGAGCGCTCCGCTGGTCACCGAGGTGGGCAAGCTCACCGCGATCTGGGCGGTGGAGGCCGCGCTGCTGCTGGGCATCGCTCTGGTACTGGCGACCAGCTTCGGCACCCTGCGCGGCAAGCTCGCCGAGGGCAGTCGCACGGCGGTCGGTGGTTCGCTGCTGGCGGCGATGAACACCGCGTCGGAATTCGGCTTCGGCGCGGTGATCGCCTCGCTGCCGGGCTTCATCGTGGTGGCCGATGCGCTCTCGGCGATTCCTAATCCGCTGATCAACGAAGCGATCACCGTCAACCTGCTCGCCGGCATCACCGGTTCGGCCTCAGGCGGCATGAGCATCGCCCTGGCCGCGATGGCCGACAGCTTCGTGGCCGCCGCCAACGCCGCGCAGATTCCGCTGGAGGTGCTGCACCGGGTCGCCTCGATGGCCTCCGGCGGGCTCGACACCCTGCCGCACAACGGCGCGGTGATCACCTTGCTGGCGGTCACCGGACTGACCCACCGCGAATCCTACAAGGACATCTTCGCCATCACCCTGATCGCCACGACTGCGGCCTTCTTCGTGATCGGCGTGTACTACGCTACCGGCATCGTCTGATCGCGGCGCTTCGCCGATATCGGCGAGCACCACGACATCTGCGATTGCCTTCCGACAACAAGAAAAACAAAGGCGCCGCCCCGTGCGGTCGCCACCAAGCGGGAGAAACCATGAACCTCACAGGCAAGACCGCACTGGTCACCGGCTCCACCAGCGGCATCGGGCTGGGCATTGCGCTGAAGCTGGCCGAGGCCGGCGCCGATCTGATCCTCAACGGCTTCGGCGATGCCTCGGCGGCGCTGGCTGAAGTCGGCCGCCATGGCCACAAGGTCGGCCACCACGGTGCGGACGTGGCTGATCCGGCACAGATCGTCGAGCTGTTCGCCTATGCCGAGCGCGACTTCGGCGGCGTCGATATCCTGGTTAACAATGCCGGCATCCAGCACGTGGCACCGGTGGAGGAGTTTCCGGTGGAGCGCTGGGACGCCATCATCGCCATCAACCTGTCCTCGGCGTTCCACACCACACGCCTGGCCCTGCCCGGCATGCGCCAGCGCGGCTGGGGGAGGATCATCAATATTGCCTCGGTGCATGGACTGGTGGGGTCCGAGCAGAAAGCCGCCTACGTCGCCGCCAAGCACGGGCTGGTCGGGCTGACCAAGGTCGTCGCGCTGGAAACCGCCACCACGCCGATCACCTGCAATGCCATCTGCCCCGGCTGGGTGCTGACCCCCTTGGTGCAGCAGCAGATCGACGAGCGCGCGCGGGAGAGCGGCGACGAGCAACGCGCCCGCCACGACTTGCTGGCCGAGAAGCAACCGTCGCTGGATTTCGTCACCCCTGCCCAATTGGGCGCCATGGCGCTGTTTCTCTGCAGCGAAGCCGGCGATCAGGTACGCGGCGCGGCATGGAACATGGATGGTGGCTGGGCCGCACGCTAACCGTGGATTGACCTGCGGCAAAGCGCACGAGCAAAACTTGCGCGGCCGCTTGGCAAGCCCGCAGCGCTGGGGCTAGATAGCAACTACCCTCCCAGCGAAACCGCCCGCATGACCAGCATTTCCAGCGACACGTCGCTCAACGGCAAAGCCCCGATGCACCTGGCGCTGCGACGGGTCGCCATCGACACCTACCGCGAGAACGTCGCTTATCTGCACCGCGACTGCGCCGCCTGCCGCGCCGAAGGCTTTCAGGCGCTGGCCAAGGTGGAGATACGCGTCAACGGCCGGCGCATCCTCGCCAGCCTCAACCTGGTGGACGACCCGAGCATCGTCGGCTGCGACGAGCTGGGCCTGTCCGAAGATGCCTTCGCCCAGCTCGGCGCCGAAGCCGGTGTACCCGCGGCGATCGCCCAGGCCGAGCCGGCCGCATCGATCCCGGCGCTGCACCGCAAGATCGCCGGCGAACGTCTGAGCCGCGATGACTTCCTGGCGATCATGCGCGACATCGCCGAGCACCGTTACTCGAAGATCGAGCTGACCGCCTTCGTGGTCGCCTGCAACCAGGGCGAGCTGGATCGCGAGGAGGTCTTCTTTCTCACCGACGCGATGATCCGCGTCGGCCGCCGGCTCGACTGGCGCGAGCACCCGGTGGTGGACAAGCACTGCATCGGCGGCATCCCGGGCAACCGCACCTCGATGCTGGTGGTACCGATCGTCGCCGCCCACGGCATGCTCTGCCCGAAGACCAGCTCGCGGGCGATCACCTCGCCGGCCGGCACCGCCGACACCATGGAGGTGCTGGCCAACGTCGAACTGCCGTTCGAGCGACTCTGCGAAATGGTCCGCGAGGAACGCGGCTGCCTGGCCTGGGGCGGCAGCAGCGAGCTATCGCCTGCTGACGACGTGCTGATTGCTGTCGAGCGCCCGCTGTCGATCGACTCGCCGGGGCAGATGGTCGCTTCGATCCTGTCGAAGAAGATCGCCGCCGGCTCCACCCACCTGCTGCTGGACATCCCCATCGGCCCGACCGCCAAGGTGCGTTCGATGGCCGAGGCGCAACGTTTGCGCAAGCTGTTCGAGTTCGTCGCCACGCGCCTGGGCCTGACCCTGGACGTGGTCATAACCGACGGTCGTCAGCCGATCGGCAATGGCATCGGCCCGGTACTGGAGGCGCGCGACGTGATGCAGGTGCTGCAGAACGACCCGGCGGCGCCGATCGACCTGCGTCAGAAGGCCCTGCGCCTGGCTGGGCGCATGCTCGAGTTCGATCCGGATGTGCGCGGCGGCGACGGTTATGCCATCGCCCGTGACATCCTCGACTCCGGGCGGGCACTGAAGAAGATGCGCTCGATCATCGCCGCCCAGGGCGGCAAGCCGTTCGATCACAACCATCCGCCGCTGGCACGGCTCAGCTTCGATGTACTGGCCGACTGCGACGCGGTGGTCACCGGCATCGACAACCTGCAGCTGGCACGCATCGCCCGGCTGGCCGGCGCACCCAAGGTGCAGGGCGCCGGCGTGGACATCCTGCGCAAGCTCGGCGAACCGGTGCGGGCCGGCGACTGTCTGTATCGCGTTTACGCGGACTTTCCCGCCGACCTCGCCTTCGCCCGCCAGGCCACCGAACGCGCCAGCGGCGTCAGCCTCGGCAGCCCCGAGCAGGTCCCAACCGTATTCGTGGAGTTCTGATGCAAAGCCAGCTGCTGTATTTCGATGACGAGCGCGCCGCCGCCCTGCGCCTGGCCGAAGCCTCCGGCCTGCCCGCCGCCTCAGTCGAGCGCCACCGTTTTCCCGATGACGAGCTGCGCCTGCGCCTGCCGCTGGCCGAAGGCGAAGCGATCGCCGAACAGCTGGTGCTCTACCGCGGCCTCGACCACCCCAACGAAAAGCTGGTCGAGCTGCTGCTGGTGGCCGGCGAAGCGAGGCGCCTGGGCGCCAAGCGACTGATCCTGGTCACGCCCTATCTGGCCTACATGCGCCAGGACATCGCCTTCAACCCGGGCGAGGTGGTCAGCCAGCGGGTGATCGGCCAGCTGCTGGCCGGCCAGTTCGATGGTCTGATCACCGTCGACCCGCACCTGCACCGCGTCGCCACCCTGCAGGAAGCGGTGCCGCTGGCCGATGCCATCACCCTCTGCGCGGCCCCGGCGCTGGCGCGACTGATCGCCGAGCGGCATCCCGATGCCCTGCTGATCGGCCCGGATGCCGAGGCGCTGCAATGGATCGAGGCGGCCGCCGCCGAGCATGGTTTCGAACATGGCGTGTGCAACAAGCTGCGCCATGGCGACCATCAAGTGGAGATCGCCCTGCCGGACCTGCAATTCGCCGGGCGCCACGTGGTGCTGCTCGATGACGTCGCCAGCTCCGGGCGCACCCTTGCCGAGGCCGCGCAGAAACTGCTGGCCGCTGGCGCCGCCTCGGTGGACGTGGCCGTGACCCACGCGCTGTTCGCCGGTGATGCCCTGCAGGTGATCCGCGCCGCCGGCGTCGGGCACGTCTGGAGCACCGACTGCATCGCCCATGAAAGCAACGCCGTGAGCATGGCGCCGCAGCTGGCCGAGGCGCTCAGGCCGCTGCTGCGCTGACAGGTAGGGTAGAAAACGCGTAGCTTTTCCACCGATACCCGGCGAGCCACCTCGGTGGCGACGGATCAACCGCGTGGACAAGGCGCTGCCGTTGTCCACCCTACGAGCACCCTGCCTGGCCCGACCGACTGCACCCCAACGCCGCGCCCACCGTAGGGTGGAAAACGCGCAGCTTTTCCACCGAAACCCTGCGAACCAACTCGGTGGGACGGATCAGCCGCGTGGACAAGGCTGTGCCGTTGTCCACCCTACCCCTCACCCACGCTCGGCTCATCAAGCGCCACCTGCGCTGAATCGCCGTAGCGCTTCTGGCAGCGCTCACAGAAGAACGCCCGGCGCCGGCTGCGCCCCAGTTCTTTGGCCTTCATCAGCGGAATCCGGCAGCGCACGCAGGTGTTCTTGCCGTGCGCCAGCCAGTTGGCCTTGAGCACGCCGGCCCGTTTCCAGTCGAGAAACTGGAAGCTGTAGGTGCGCGCCTCGCGCACCAGCTCGCGCAGCTTGGCCGGGGGCAGTTCGCCGATCAGCGACAGCGGGTGCACGCGGATGCGATAGAGCACCTCGTTCTTGATGATGTTGCCGGAGCCGGCGAACAGCGTCTGGTCGAGCAGCGCATCGCAGGCCAATAGCCGCGGACGTGCGCGCAGCCGCTTGAGCGTGGCGCGCGGGCTCCAGGCGTCGCTCATCAGGTCCATGCTCCAGTCGTACATCGCATCCAGCGGCCCGTCGATCAACTGCACCGAGCAGGCGTAGAAGTTCAGCTCGCCGTTGGCAAAGCCCAAGCTCAGCCGTGCTACGGCGTCCTTGCGCTCGTTGATGCGATAGCTGCCGAACAGCAGCAGGTGGATGCGGACGGAGACGTCGTCCAGCTCGATCAGGAAATGCTTGCCCCAGCTATGGAAGCCACGCACCACCTGACCGGCCAGCCGGGCCATGTCGATCTTGGCGCTGCCCTCGTCACGTTCGATGGTGCGCCCGGCGAATGCCGCGACTTCTTCACGCAGGATGACGATGGAAGGACCTTCGGGCATGGCTGCACCAGTGGCTGGGCTGTCTTGGATTTGAGACTCGCCAATGCCGCGAAGGTGCACCGCCGTTACCAGTCCAGTTGCAACGTGCTCTCGAATTCGCGCAGCGCTCCGCTCAGCGGATCGCTAAAGCGCAATCCACGCGCCAGCAGCTTCAGTGGCCGCACATAGTCGTCGGCCTCACGCTCGCTGCGCTCGAGCAGCTCGGGATAGAACGGGTCATTGCAGATACCGGCGCCGAGCGTGGCCATGTGCAGGCGCAGCTGGTGCTTTTTGCCGCTGATGGGGGAGAGCCCGTAGCGCCAGAGGTCGCCGCGCCGTTCGAGCACCTCGATCAGCGTTTCGCTGTTCGGCTCACCCTCGCCTTCGCGCATCAGGAAGAAGGGG
Source organism: Pseudomonas sp. LM13 (assembly GCF_041381355.1). Lineage (NCBI taxonomy): Bacteria > Pseudomonadati > Pseudomonadota > Gammaproteobacteria > Pseudomonadales > Pseudomonadaceae > Pseudomonas > Pseudomonas sp. LM13. Next base: position 61,002 of record NZ_JACBXH010000002.1, on the reverse strand, counting down.
TCGCCCGGCACCATGCACAGGCGTCGGCGCAGGGGAAATTCGAGATGTGGCAGCGCCGGGCAGATTGCCTCGTAGCGCTTGCTGATCTCCCGCTCACGGAACAGCGCCTGGTAGGCACCACGGCTTTTCCAGTTGGCCGAGAACAGCACCAGACCGGCGGTGAGCCGATCGATACGATGAATCGGCACCAGATCGGCGTTACCCAGCCGTTTGCTGAGCCGCGCCAGCAGGGTTTCGTTGACGTATTCGCCGGCCGGCATCACCGAGAGAAAGTGCGGTTTGTCGGCTACCACCAGATGCTCGTCGACATGCAGGATGCGTTCTTCGAACGGCACCGGGGTCTCATTCGGCACTTCGCGAAAGTAATGAATGCGCATGCCGACCCGATAGGCCTGCGCGGCATCGATCGGCTGCATCTGCGCATCAAGCACGCGGCCGCGGGCGATGCGATCGAGCCAGGTAGCGCGACTGATCGCAGGGAAGTGCGCGCACAGGCAGTCGAGCACCGTAGGCCAATCGCCTGGCGGCAGATGCAGGGTGCTGGGGCGGGAACTGGAAGCGGACATGAATGCAGCTACACGGTAGCGACGAGGGAGGTGGATGATACCTGCTCTGTCAGTAGCGGCCTCCCGTTGCGGGAGCGCTGTGGCAAGTGGCTGCTGAGCGCAGCGCCGCCAGGGGGCAGGCGATGCGCTCAGCGAAGACGCCAGGCGAGATGAACGCGCAGGCTCAGTCTTCCTTGTCCTTGGTCACTTCGCCGGTACGGCCATCGATCTTGAACTCGTACTTCTTGCCGTCCTGCTTCATGCCCTCGCCTTCCCAGCCATCATCATCGGCCTCGATGCCGTGCAGTTCGGTGTAGCCGGCGGCGTTGGCCTTCTCCACGGCCTGCTCGAGGGTGATCCAGTCGGCGCCGGGCTTGTCGGCAGCGAAAGCCGCACCGGAACCCAGGACGGCGACAGCGAACGCGGCGGTCAGTGTCTTGTTGTACATCTCGTTTTTCCTTCTGCGTACGGAATCGGATCGGGCCACGTGGATGGCCCCTGCCTGAATTACGAGCCCAGCGGCGGCCGCTAAGTTCAACCGCCGCGGTGTGCATTCGCCGGCGCTGTGTCGATTTCAGCGAGCGCCAGACGACTCCTTCACAGGGCCATCGCCGCGCGACGCGGGCCCCCTCCCACCCCCGATATCCATGCACGAGGTTTTTGCCATGACAACGCACAAGGTCGTATCCGACCAGGACTGGCTCGCCGCCCACAGCGCCCATCTACGCGAGGAGAAGCAGCTCACCCGCCAACGCGACGCACTCTTCGAGAAGCGCCGGCAATTGCCCTGGCGGCGCATCACCCAGGACTACCGCTTTCACGACGCCAGCGGCGCGGTTCGCCTGAGCGAGCTGTTCGAGGGCCGCAGCCAGCTGGTGATCAAGCACTTCATGTTCGGCCCGGACTGGAGCGAGGGCTGCGTCGGCTGCTCCTTCGAGGCCGATCACATCGGCGGCGCGCTGCTGCACTTGCTGCATCATGACGTCAGCTTCGCCGCCATCTCCCGCGCGCCATTCGAGCGGCTGGAGGCGTTCCGCCGTCGTATGGGCTGGCAGTTCCGCTGGCTGTCGTCGGCCGGCAACTCGTTCAACCGCGACTTTCACGTCTCCTTCGATGACGAGGACATCGTCGAGGGCAAGGTTTTCTACAACTATGCCTGGCAGCCCTTCGTCTGCGAGGAGCTGTCGGGTTTCAGCGTCTTCTACCGGGACACACAGGGCGAGATCTTCCACACCTTTTCGGCCTTTGGTCGCGGCGCCGAAGAGCTGCTCGGTACCTACGTGCTGCTGGACATGACGCCGAACGGCCGCAACGAGACCGGCCCGCGACACGACCTTACCGACTGGGTCCGTCTGCATGACCGCTACGACAGCGATGATCGCGTCGCCGCTGACGGGCGAACGGAGCCGGCCGCCGGTTGCTGCCACGAGCAGACGCGGCGCTGAGCTAACGCCGCCGGATGCTGACGATCTGCGGGTCCATCTCGCCGTCGGTGAAGCGAAACTCCACCGCATCGCCCACGCCCAGCCCCTGCAGCTGAGCGGCGCTGGCCTTGAACGGCATCACCATCGCCAGCCACTTCAGCTCCGGTATCGCCTCGTGGGCGATGGTGACACTGCCCTGGTGCCGGTCCAGCTCGCGGATCACGCCGTAGGCCAGGTGAGTGGCGGCGGCTTCCAGACCGTCACCGGGCAGAACATCGTCTACCGCTGGCGCAGCCGTGGAGGGCTTGAGCAGGTCTTCTGCCAAGGCGTGGCCGCTGCTCAGCCAGAGCGCCGCCAACAGCGCGAACGACAGAGGTTTCATGGCGCTACCCGTCATCTGATGAACCACTGCAAGCGTAGTCGCCGGGGCGCTCGGTGCCCTCGCTCGAACGGTGCATTCGTAGCCGGCGGATGACATTCAGTTTCATTTAAGCCAGCGCTCGTAACCTGTGAACCGTCGAAACCAACCACAGGAATCAACACCATGAAAACACTGACTACTCTGTTCACCGCCGCCACCCTCGCCCTGGGCGCCAACCTGGCACTGGCCAAGGACATCGGTCCGGACGAAGCGCTCAAGCTGCGCGACGCCGGCACCATCCAGTCCTTCGAGAAGCTCAACGAAGCGGCCCTGGCCAAGCACCCCGGCGCCACCGTCGAGGAAACCGAGCTGGAAGAAGAGTACGGCCGCTACGTCTACCAGCTTGAATTGCGCGACGACAAAGGTGTGCAATGGGACGTCGAGCTCGACGCCAAGACCGGCGAAGTGCTGAAGGACCACCAGGACGACTAAAGGCCACCCATGCGTGCCCCTCTTCTTGTAACGCTGCCACTGGTTCTGCTGCTCGCCGCCGCCCCGGCGGTGAGCCGCGACCTGGATCAGGACGAAGCCCTGCGGCTGCGCCGCGAAGGCCTCATCATGCCGCTGGAAGCCTTGCTCCAGCGCGCCCTTGAGCACCATCCGGGGGCCAGCCTGCTGGAAGCGGAGCTGGAAGAGGAAGACGGCCGGTACGTCTACGAAATCGAACTGCTCACCACCCAGGGCGCTGCCCGCGAGCTGGAATTCGATGCTCGCGACGGTCGCCTGATCAAGGATGAGGAAGACTGATGCGCCTGCTGCTGGTCGAAGACAGCGTGCCGCTGGCCGATGAACTGATCGCCAGTCTCAACCGCCAGGGCTACGCCACCGACTGGCTCGCCGATGGCCGAGACGCCGAATACCAGGGCGCCAGCGAGCCCTACGACCTGATCATTCTCGACCTCGGATTGCCCGGCAAGCCGGGGCTGGAGGTGCTGCGGGCCTGGCGCGCCGCCGCCGTTACCACGCCGGTGCTGATCCTCACCGCCCGCGGCTCCTGGGCCGAACGAATCGACGGCCTCAAGGCCGGTGCCGACGACTACCTGACCAAACCCTTTCATCCCGAGGAGCTGCTGCTGCGCATCCAGGCGCTGCTGCGCCGTGCCCACGGCCTGGCCAACCAGCCGCTGCTGCAGGCTGGCGGCCTGGAACTGGACGAATCGCGCCAGTGTTGCCGCAAGGACGGCAAGGACATCGAACTGACCGCCGGCGAGTTCCGCCTGCTGCGCTACTTCATGCTGCACCCCGGCCAGCTGCTGTCGAAGACCCAGCTCACCGAACACCTCTACGACGGCGAAACCGAACGCGACTCCAACGTCATCGAGGTGCACATCAACCGGCTGCGCGGCAAGCTCGGCCGCGAGCTGATCGAAACGCGCCGCGGCCAGGGCTATCGCTTCGGCGGCCAGCCGTGAAGTCGATCCAGCGCAGCCTCAGCCTGGCGCTGATCGCCACCCTGCTGCTGGTGGCGCTGGTGCTGGTGCAGACCAGCCTCTGGCTGTTCGAGTCAGGCCTCCGGCGCAGCCTGGAAACCGACCTGCGCGAGGAAACCGAGGGGCTGCTGATCGCTCTGGTGAAAGGACCGAACGGCGACCAGCTGGATGTGCAGCGCCTCAACCCACGTTATCAGCGGCCGTTTTCCGGTCACTACTTCAAGATCGAACTGCCCGGCCGCACCTGGCGCTCACGCTCGCTTTGGGACGCCACGCCGCAATGGCCGGAGCGCCCGGGGCTGACCGAGCAGCTCATGGATGGCCCGCAAGGCCAGCGCCTGCTGGGTTACCGCGCCGAGTACCGCCGCGACGGACAGCCAATCGTCATCAGCGTGGCGCAGGACTACACGCCGATTCTCGACAGCTTCGCCCGCGTGCGGCTGAGCGGCCTGGGACTGGTCGGCTTCGCGCTGCTCGCCCTGCTGCTCTTGCAGCGCTACGCCATGGGCCTGGCGCTGCGCCCGCTGGAGCGTGCCCGGCAGCAGATCGCCCAGCTGCAACAGGGCCAGCGCCAGCAACTGGATCAGCAGGCGCCGGTCGAACTGCAGCCGCTGGTGGAGCAGATCAATCATCTGCTCAGCCACACCGAGGAGACCCTGCAACGTTCACGGCACGCACTGGGCAACCTCGGCCATGCGCTGAAGACGCCACTGGCGGTGCTCGGCAGCCTGGTGCAACGCGACGAACTGGCCGCCCACCCCGAACTGCAGGCCAGCCTGCAGGAGCAGCTGGAGCAGATCCAGCAACGGGTCAGCCGCGAGCTGGGTCGCGCGCGGCTGTCGGTCGATGTGCTGCCCGGTGCCCATTTCGACTGCGACGCCGAACTGCCGGCGCTGTTCGACACCCTGGCGATGATCCACCGCTCCGACCTCGAGCTGCGCTGGCACGCCCCGGCTGGCTGCCGCCTGCCGCGTGATCGCGAGGACATGCTCGAGCTGCTGGGCAACCTGCTGGACAACGCCTGCAAGTGGGCGAACAGCCGCGTCGAGCTGACCATCGAGCGATCGCGCGACGGCTTCGTGCTGCTGGTGGACGATGACGGGCCGGGCATTCCAACCCAACAACGGGAGATGGTCATCAACCGCGGCGTGCGGCTGGACGAGCGCGCAGAAGGCCACGGCCTGGGGCTGGGGATCGTCAGCGATATCCTGACGGCGTGGCGTGGCGAGTGGAGCCTGGAGGAAAGTCCGCTGGGCGGGCTGCGCGTGCGTATCGCACTGCCCGCGATGCGCTAAGCGGGACTATTGCGGGCGGGCCAGTTCGTTGCGCATGTCTTCGAGGATGGTTTCCACCAGCAGCGTGTTCTGAACCTGGTGCCCGGCGACGATGCGCGTGGCGTGGGTGCCGTTGATCGGGTAGCCGACATGGACCTCCAGACGGCCATCCGCCTTCGGTTCGACACGGGTGCGGTATTGCGAAGTGAAGGTTTCGGCCAGGTGACGGGACAAAGTCTTCATGGAGCATCTCTACAGGTGAGCCTGACACAAAGACCCTGTACCAGGCTCGGAGATTCCAGCCGTCCATCGGGAAGCGTTCAGCCTTCAACAAACTGCAACCTGTCTCAGCCCTTTCGTTCGCCGTCGGCGTACGCCAGCCAGGCCAGCAATGCCATCGCGACGAACGCCACGCCGGACCATGTCAGTGCAGCGATCAGCAGATTCATGTCGGTCACCCGTATCGAGTTGAAACACGCCTTGAATATATGTAGCGTTGCGCGACACGTCGACCCGCTCGACATAGGCATGTAAACCTTTGGTACAGGTGCAACGGCGATGAAAAGGAAGCAATCGATCAGTCAGATACGCTGGGACCTGGCGCTGCGCTACCGGTTGATCGAGACCATTGCCTGGTGGGAAGGCCGCCTGACCACGGGCCACCTGATGCAGAGTTTCGGCATCAGCCGCCAGCAGGCCTCGAAGGACATCAATACCTACCTGAACGAACATGCGCCGAAAAACCTGACATATGACCGCCACCTGAAGGGCTACAAGCCGAGCAAGACCTTCCAGCCGCTGTTCATCGACGGCAGCGCCAGCGCCTACCTGCACCTGCTCGACCAGAACCGCGTGCGCGCCCCGCACATCGAAGGCCTGGCGCTGGCCTATGCACATACGGAAGTGCTGCAGGTGCCGGACCGCAGCATCCGCCCCGAGGTGCTGCGGCCGATCCTGCAGGCCTGCCGCGAGGGGCTGCGGCTGGAGAGCGAGTACGTCTCGCTGGCCAACCCGGAGGTGGAAATCCGCGTGATGGCCCCCCACACACTGGTCTTCACCGGCATGCGCTGGCACGTGCGGGCCTACTGCGAAAAGAACCGCGCGTACCGCGACTTCGTGCTCAGCCGCTTCCGTGGCGAGCCGGACCTGATGGACGAAAGCGAACACACCCGCGAGCAGGACGAGGCGTGGAACACACCGGTAACCGTGCTGATCGAGCCGGATGCACGACTGAGCCCGGCGCAGAAGGCGATCATCGAGGTGGACTTCGGCATGGTCGAGGGCCAGCTGCCGGTGGAGACGCGCGGGGCGCTGGTGCAGTACGTGCTGCAGCGCTTCGGCATCGACCCGAATACCGTGCAGGCGAATGCGGCGGCGCAGCAGCTGCAGGTGGGGAATCTGCAGGCGTTGAAGGGGTGGTTGTACTCGTGAGGGTTAGGCGTAACGTGGCCACTTGCAGGAGCGAGCTTGCTCACGAACTGTTGCCGGCGCAGACCTATGCGTACGACGCCGCGCTTTCCTCGGCCCGACCTGCAGGTTGCGCCTTGCACGGCGCGTCACTTTTTCTTGTCTGGCCAAGAAAAAGTAACCAAAAAGAAGGCCACCCCTACATACGGGTTTTGCTTCGCAAAACTTCCCTCGCTCCGGCGCTGCTCCGGGGGTCGTCGCGAAGGGCCATCCCTGGCCCATCGCTCCTCGCTCGGCATCCATGCCTCGCGCCCCCCTGCGCAGCACCTACGCTCGGCCTCCTGAAGGGGATTCGAGACCGAGCCGTCTGTAAGTTTATTAATAGCGGGAGGCCGCTTCGCTCGTTTACCAGTCAAAAATCTGCCAGGCGACGCCGAACGCCCCTTTCAGGAGGCCGAATGGAATCCGCGTGGAGAGGAGTGAGCGGCATGGATGCCGCGAGAGGCGTAAAGGGCCATGGATGGCCCTTGTACGCCGGCCCCCGGAACGTGGATGGAATGAGGGAAGTCGAGCGCAGCGAGACCCGGATGCAGGGGCAAGACTTTTTGGTTCCTTTTGGGGCGACTGCCAAAAGGGACTCGCCCAGCAGGGCGAAACCAATGCACCTTCCCATCACCGCGATAGGCTGTATCCCGCGAAGCCAACGTCCAAAAGCTTCGCCAGCAGAGACTCGACACGCTCCTCCGCGCCTACGGATACGCTGCACAAACGCTGCGCCCAGCCTCCTCCACCCAGCCGCGGCCCGTCGCGACACCTACGAAGAAAACTCCCTCGCATGCGCCTGATCCACACCTCCGACTGGCACCTCGGCCAGACCCTCCACGGCCAGGACCGCGACCACGAGCACGCGCAGTTCCTGGCCTGGCTGCTCGACCAGCTGGTAGCCCACCGCGCCGACGCCCTGTTAATCGCCGGCGACGTGTTCGACACAGTCAACCCGCCACTCAAGGCCCAGGAGCGCCTCTACGACTTCATCGTCCACGCCCACGAAAAGCTCCCGCAGCTGGACATCGTGATGATCGCCGGCAACCACGACTCGGGCGGGCGCATCGAGCTGCCGGCGCCGCTGATGAAACGCCTCAATACCCATGCCGTTGGCCGCATCAGCTGGGTCGCCGAGGGCCAGCTCGACCATCAGCGGCTGCTGGTGCCGCTGCACGACGCCAATGGCAATACCGCCGCCTGGTGTCTCACCCTGCCCTTCCTGCGCCCGGCCGAGGTCACTGGCTTGGAACTGGGCGACGACTACATGGCCGGCATTCGCCAGGTGCATGAACGCCTCATCGCCGCCGCCGAGGCCGTGCGCCAGCCCGGCCAGGCGCTGGTTGCCATGAGCCATGCGCACATGGCCGGCGGCGCGGTGTCGGGGGAGTCCGAGCGCAATATCGTCATCGGCAATGCCGAGGCCCTGCCGGCCAGCCTGTTTCCCGAGTCCGTCGCCTATGTCGCCCTCGGCCATCTGCACAAGCCGCAGCAGGTCGCCGGGCAGGCGCGCATCCGCTATAGCGGCTCGCCGCTGCCGCTGTCCTTCGCCGAGGTCAATTACCCGCATCAGGTGCTGCTCGTCGAGCTCGATGGCGAGGCCCTGAAACAGGTCGACAGCCTGGCGGTGCCGCGTGCGGTGGAAATGATCCGCATCGGCCGCGCGCCCCTGGCCGAAATCATTACCGCGCTGGAAGCGCTGCCGCCCACCGGTCTGTTCGACGAACACCTGCCCTGGCTCGAGGTACGCGTACTGCTCGACGAACCGCTGCCGGACCTGCGCCAGCGCATCGAAACCGCGATAACCGGCAAGGCCTGCCGACTGGTGCGCATCGCCAGTGAATACACCGGCAAGCGCGGCGAGACGGAATCGGAAGTGCTGCTCGGCCTCGACCAGATCACCCCGCAGGAGCTGTTCGCCCGCGCCTGGGAAGAACAGTACGGCAACCCGGCGGACGAGCAGGCGCTGGACGATTTCGCCACTTTGCTGCAACGAGTCGAGTTCGCCCATGAAGAGGACGATCGATGAAAATCCTCGCCATCCGCCTGAAGAACCTGGCCTCGCTGGCCGGTGAACAGGTCATCGACTTCACTGCCGAACCCCTGGCCAGCGCCGGGCTGTTCGCCATCACCGGGCCGACCGGCGCCGGCAAGAGCACCATTCTCGACGCCCTGTGCCTGGCGCTGTTCGGCAGCACGCCACGGCTCGACAGCGTCTCACCGCTGAACAAGGTTCCCGACGTCGAAGCCGAGATCGGCGGTGGCGACGAGCGCAACCTGCTGCGCCGCGGTTGTGGCAGCGGCTGCGCAGAGGTGGATTTCGTCGGTGTCGACGGCCACCGCTACCGCGCGCGCTGGGAGGTCAAGCGCGCCCGCGAAAAGATCGACGGCCGTCTGCAGGCCAGCAGCCAGAGCCTCACCGATCTCGACAGCGGCACGCTGCTGGCCAGCGGTAAAAAGCGCGAGTTCAAGGAACTGCTGGAAGCGCGTCTGGGGCTGACCCTGGCCCAGTTCACCCGCGCCGTGCTGCTGGCGCAGAGCGAGTTTTCCGCCTTTCTCAAGGCCGACGACAACGAGCGTGGCACCCTGCTGGAAAAGCTCACCGATACCGGCCTCTACAGTCGCCTCGGCCAGGCCGCGTTCGAGGCCGCCAAGCAGGCGAAGGAGAGCCTGACTCGCCTTGAACAGCAGGCCGGCGGCCTGCAGCCGCTGGAGCCCGAGCAGCGTGAAGTACTGGAGCGCGAACATCAGGCCCAGCTCGAAGAATTGAGAAAGCTGCAACAGCAGCTCAAGGAGCTGGAAGCCCAGCGGCAATGGCTCAGCGAACTGCAGCGCCTGGAAAACGAGCGCGAAGCCGCACGCCAGCAGCTGCAGGACGCCGAAGGCGAGCGCGAGAGCCTGACCGAGGCCCGCCGTATTCTCGACCTGTTCGAACGGCTCGCACCGCAGCGCCACCGCTTTCTCCGCCAGCAGGAACTCGAACCGCTGCTGGGCAAGGCCGCCGACAGCCTCGCTCGCCTGCAGCACGAGGCGCAAAGCCTGCAGCAACGTCTCGACACCTTGCAGAGCGAGTGCGAAGCGGCCGGCAACGACCTGCGTGCAGCCGAACAGGCGCGCCAGGACGCCGAGCCGCGGCTCGGCCAGGCGCGCCGTGAAGAAGAACGCCTACAGCATCTGAACGCCGACCTCGCCTCGATCCGCGAAGAAAGCGTCCAGGCCGATGCCGCGGCGAGCACCGGCGAGGCAACGCTCAAGCAGCTCGCCGAGCAGCAACAGCGCGCCGCCGAACAGCTAGCAACGCTGACGCAGCAACTCGAGACGACTGCAGCCCTGCAACCACTCTGTGCGGCATGGGACGGTTACCGTCCGCGTCTGCAACAGGCCGTCCAGCTGACGGCACGGCTGCAGCAAGGACAGAGCGAACTCCCGGCACTGGAAGCACAGGCCAAGGCTGCCGAAACCCGGCAAAGCCAGGCGCGCGAGGCGCTGGACAATCTGCAACACGAGCGCGACAGCGAACTAGGGCTGGCCGAACAGCTGGCCGGTCTGCATCGACAGCTCGACGAATGGCGCCAGGCCGAGCGCGAAACCGAGGCCCTGCGCGAACTCTGGGCGCAGCAGCTCACGCTCACCGGCAGCCAGCGCGAACTGAGCGACGCCCACATCCGCCAGCAGGCCGAGCTGGACAGCCTGGTACCGCAGGGCAAACAGCTTCGCAGTGACCGTGATGCTGCCGAGCGGGCGCTCAAGGTCACCCTCGCCCTGCTTGAACGCCAACGTCTGGCACGCAGCGAGAATGTCGAAGCGCTGCGCGCGGCGCTCGTTCCCGGCGAGCCCTGCCCGGTCTGCGGCAGCGACGAGCATCCCTGGCAGCACACCGAAGCGCTGGTCGCCAGTCTCGACCGCCACGACAACAGCGAGGCCGAGCGTGCGCAGCAGGCGCTACAGGAACATGATAAGCGTCTGCAGGAGCTGCGCGATCGCCATGTCGCGCTCAGCACGCAGTTGCGCCAGACGCAACAACGCCAGGGCGAAGTCGAGGCGCAGCTGCAGGCCCTGGCACCGCGCCTGCTCGCCCTGCCCGCACACTCGCGATTGCTTGAGCAGCCGGAAGCCGAGCGTTCGCAATGGCTGGAAGCGCAGCTGACGACACTCAAAGACCAGATCGCCAACGCCAGCCAGCGTCAGCAGCAACTGCTCGCGCTGCAACAGCGCAGCGAAACCCTGCAGCAGGCCTGGCAGGCCGCGCGCGAGGCCTGTGTCGAGGCGACTCAACGGCTCGCGCGCCAGCGCGATGCTCTGGCCCGCGACAGCCAGCAGCTCGACGAGGAGCTGGCGGCCTTTGCCGAACTGCTGCCCGTCGAGCAACTGCAGCGCTGGCGCGAAGACCCGGCGCAGACCTTTATGCAGCTGGACGCCAGCATCGCCACGCGGCTGCAGCAGCTGCAGGCGCAGTCCGAGCTGAGCGAGGAGCTTCGCCAGGGCGAACAGCGCCGCAGCGACGAACAGTTGCAACAGCGCCATCGCCAGGAGAAACAGGCAGGCTGCAGCGTGCGGCTGGCTGAGCGCGAAAAGCTTCTGCTCGCCTGCCAGCAGGCGCTGCGGACCAGCCTTGGCGAGCAAAGCAGCGCCAGCGCCTGGCAACATCAGCTGGACGCGGCCATCCAGACTGCGCGGCAAACCCAGGCCGGGATCGATCAGCAGCTCAACGAGAGCAAACTTGGCCTGACACGCCTGCACAGCGAGCAACAGAACTGCCGCCAGCGCCACGCCGAATTGCAGCAGGAACGCGACGCGCTGAACGCGGAACTGGGCGCCTGGCGCGCCGCCCATCCGGCGCTGGACGACACCATCCTCGCCCAGCTGCTGCAGATGGACGACGCGCTGCTGGCCGAGGCGCGCCAGCGCCTGCAGCAGAACGCCGAAACCCTAACCCGCTGCCGCGAACGGCTGGATGGCTGCCTCAATCGGCTGGCCAGCCACCAGCAGCAACAGGCCGAGGTGCCGGAAGCCGAGCAGTTGCAACAGGCACATGCCGAACAGCTGCACCGCTGCGAACAGGCCGAGCAGCGCTGCGCCGAAACCCGGGCCGCGCTGCTCGACGACGACAAGCGCCGCCGCCAGAGCCACGCGCTGCTGGCACAGATCGACGAGGCGCGCGCCGAAATGCAGCGCTGGGGGCGCATCGCCGCGCTGATCGGCTCGAGCGACGGCGGCGCCTTCCGCAAGATCGCCCAGGCCTACAACCTGGATCTTCTGGTGCAGCACGCCAACGTGCAGCTGCGTCAGCTGGCCCGCCGTTATCGGCTCAAGCGCGGCGGAAGTCCGCTGGGCCTGCTGGTGATGGATACCGAGATGGGCGACGAGCTGCGCTCGGTGCATTCGCTGTCCGGCGGCGAGACCTTCCTCGTCTCGCTGGCCCTGGCACTGGGCCTGGCCTCGATGGCGTCGAGCAAGCTGAAGATCGAGTCGCTGTTTATCGACGAAGGTTTCGGCAGCCTCGATCCCGAGTCGCTGCAGATCGCCATGGACGCGCTGGATTCGCTGCAGGCCCAGGGCCGCAAGGTGGCAGTGATCAGCCACGTGGCCGAGATGCACGAACGCATACCGGTGCAGATTCAGGTGCAGCGCCAGGGCAACGGGCAGAGCGGGCTGAAGATCGTCGGCGGGCTGTCCTAGCGGTCGCCGGGCTGGCAGACCTTGCGGCCATCGGTCCGCTTGTGTTTCGCCAGCATCGGCCGTAAGGTTCGCGCGTTTTCTTATCCGCCAAGGTGTGCACGACCGCAAGGTCCGCATTAAACGGGAAGCCGGTGCGCTCGAAGAGCAAGGCCGGCGCTGCCCCCGCAACGGTAATCGACCGCGATCCTCAGGGATCGCCGTCCGCTCGACAGCCACTGTGTTCCGACATGGGAAGGTGAGCGTGATGCGCGTCGAAAGCCCGGAGACCGGCCTGACGGATTCGACTGGTGTTGCGGAGGGCAGCACCGTCAAGCGCTGCTGCCCGTCATCCCCCGCGCTTGTTCCTGCCCTCCTCAAAAGTCTGCGATCTTTTGAGGAATTCCAAGAATGAAACTGTCCCGACTTGCCCTCGCCGTGGCGCTGCTGCCTGGCGTGCAGGTGTTTGCTGCCGACGCCGAGCAGGAACTGCCGAGTATGCTCATCACCTCGGCCCGCCAAGCCGAACCCCGCGCCCAGGCGACGGCAGCCAATACCGTCGTCACTCGCGCCGATATCGAACGCCTGCAGGCACGCAGCGTGCCCGAGCTGTTGCGTCGGGTCCCGGGCGTGCAGGTGAGTAGCGCCGGTGGCTTGCCGTCGCTGTCGCTGCGTGGCACCGGCACCGCGCAAACACTGGTACTTGTCGATGGCCAACGTATTGCCTCAGCCACCAGCGGTTTCGCCCGCCTCGACTACCTGGCTATCGACAACATCGAGCGTGTCGAAGTGATCCGTGGCCCGCGCTCCTCACTTTACGGTGCGGATGCCATTGGTGGCGTCATCCAGATCTTTACCCGTGGCGGCAAACCCGGAATAAACCCGGAAGTCCGCCTGGCCGCCGGCAGCGACCAGACCTTCCAGCGCAGCCTGAGCCTGGCAGCCGGAACGGAACAGACTCGCGTCCACCTCGGCGCCAGCCTCGATGAGCGCGACGGCTTCGATATCACCCGCGACAACCGCGGCGCCGATCGGGACAACGATGGCCAGCGCAACAAGGCACTGCACCTGAAGCTGGATCACCAGTTCGATGCAAACTGGAAAGCGGGCTTGAGCCTCAACGACCAGCGCGGCAAGAACGAGTATGACGATGCCAATGATTTCGAACCCGGAACGCCGCAGGATGAGTTTCGGGTCAGCAGTTACAGCGGCTACCTGGACGGTCAGTTGACCGACGTGTGGAATAGCCGTCTGGAACTGGGTCGCAGCTTCGATCGTAATCACGCCGTCGGCGCCGGCAGCGAGTGGAACAACACCCTGTTGGAAACCACGCGTCATTCGGCGGCCTGGATCAATCGGCTGCAATTGAGCGAGCGCCACCAACTGAGCGTCGGCGGCGACTGGTATGTAGACCAACTCGATTCCACCGCGGTCTTTCAGGAAGACAGCCGCGACAATTTGGCTTTCTTTGCCCAGCACAGTTTCCATGGCGAGCGTTTCGGCACCGAGTTGGGTCTACGCCACGATGACAACCAGCAGTTCGGCAGCCACAACAGCTGGAATGCCGCGGTCAGCCTGCCAGTGGGCGAGTCGCAGCGCTGGATTCTGAGCTACGGCGAAGGCTTCCGCGCTCCGACATTCTCCGATCTTTACGGACCGCCGTTGTGGGGACCAAATCCGGACCTCCAGCCTGAGACCTCGAAGACTTATGAGTTGCAATGGCGCGCTGAACTCGACGATACCCAGCTTGAAGCTGCGCTCTATCGTACGAACGTGGAAGACATGATCGCCTGGGGCGAAAACCGGATGGGAAACGTCAGCCAGGCACGGATCAATGGTTTCGAAGCCAGTGCGGCACGCGAGCTGCTGGGCTGGCAGGCGAATATTGGTGTGAGCATTATTGATCCTCGCGATCGGGACAGCGGCCATACGCTGGCGCGACGTGCAAAGCGCACGCTCAGCGTCGATCTTGATCGCACTTTCGGCACGCTATCAGCCGGGGCCGGCTGGCATATTTCCAGCTCCCGCTACGACAACGCCAGCAATACACGCGAGTTGTCCGGCTACGGTACTTTCGATGTCCGAGCGGCCTGGCAGAGCCACTCAGAGCTGCGTTGGGAAGCCAAGGTCAACAACCTGTTCGACAGCGACTACGCGCTGGCGACCTACAACCGTCCAGACGGAATTAATTGGTGGGATCCGTCACAGAATTACGGTTATCGCGAGGCGGGCCGCACCGCGCTATTCGCCGTCACCTGGACTCCCTCGCTGTAGCAGCATCTACCAGCGCGCCCGCTCAGGGCGCTGCCGCCATCACTTCGCAGAGCTTCCGGATCGCCCCGAGCATCTGGAAGCTCGGCCGCTCCAGGCCCTTGTCGGGCACTTCAAGCAGTCGGCCGCTGCGCACAGCACTGAGCTGCGGCCAGGCCTGCCATTCGTCCAACTGCGCACCGCTACCGGCGAGGATGACCTCGGGATCGCGGGCAAGTACGGCTTCGACGCTGACCTGCGGTGCCGCCAGGGTCAGGTCGGCGAAAACATTCTGTCCCCCACACACCTCGATCGCTTCGCTGATGATCTGCTGCCCGCCGAGGGTGTACAGCGGGCGATTCCAGATCTGGTAGAACACCCGCAGTGGCTCCTTGCGCAGGTAATGGCTGCGTAACTCGGCAAGGCCTGCGCGAAATTGCTCCGCCAGCCGCTCGCCTTGTTCGGCGCGGCCTACGGCATTGCCAACCACAACGAATTGTTCGGCCAGTCCTTCGAGCCGGGTTTGTTCGACAACCAGCACCGGAATACCGAATTGCTGTAGCTGCTCGCGCTGGCTGCGCGGCACGCTGTCCGGCCAGAGCAGGACCAGATCGGGGCGCAGGCTGAGCAAGGTCTCCATCTCCACCTGTCCATAACGCCCCACCGACGGTACCTGAGCCAGGGCAGCGGGACGTTCGCCGCCGTCCAGCACACCGGCCAGACGGTCTACGGCATCGAGCTCCAGCATGATTTCGCTGAGCGAGGGCGCCAGGCTTACGACCCGCTGCGCGGCAACCGCAGGCAACGTGGCCAGCAGAGCCAGGACGGCCAGCAGGAGACGCATCAGTGCAGCTGCCGCGGAATACGGTAGAGCACCAGCAGCACCAGGCTGCCGAATACCAGCAACAGGCGGGCGACCGGCTCCATGCCCAGCAGCGCCCCGGCGGCCGCGAACCAGGCCGGCAGCGACGCGATCAACAGGCCGCGTCGGCGAACGCGGCGCAAACGCGCCCAGGCTTCCGCCTCGGCAGGACTGTCCAGCGCCTGTTCGGTAGCGATCAATGCATGTTTGAAGGCGGTGAAGGCCCGCAGGCTGAAGAACAGCGAAACCATGCCAGCAGCGAAGAGCGGTAGCCCCCAATCGGCAAACACCACCGATGCGCGGCCCAGCGCCAGCACAGGTATCACCATCAGGAGGGTGTGCAGCCAGCCGTCACGCGCGAGCTGGCGGCGGGCGGCGAGGCGGTTCACGACTGCTCGGCTTCACCCTGGTGGATCTCGCCGAGCATGTGGCCGAGTTTGCCGGCCTTGGTGGCGAGGTACTTGCGGTTGTGCGGGTTGTGCGCGACCTGCAGCGGCTTGCGCTCGGCCACGCGGATGCCGAAGCCTTGCAGCGCCTTGACCTTGCGCGGGTTGTTGGTCATCAGCTTGATCTCGGCGATGCCCAGGTGCTCGAGCATCGGCAGGCAGATGCCGTAGTCGCGCATGTCCGGGGCGAAGCCCAGGCGCTCGTTGGCTTCGACGGTGTCGGCGCCAGCATCCTGCAGTTCGTATGCGCGGATCTTGTTCAGCAGGCCGATGCCGCGTCCTTCCTGACGCAGATAGAGCAGCACGCCGCGGCCTTCGTCGGCAATCGCGCGCAGTGCGGCTTCCAGCTGGAAGCCGCAGTCACAACGCAGGCTGAACAGCGCATCGCCGGTCAGGCATTCGGAATGCAGACGCCCAAGCACCGGCTTGCCATCGGCCACGTCGCCGAGGGTCAGCGCGACATGTTCCTTGCCAGTGTCCTGGTCGAGAAAACCATGCATGGTGAACACGCCGAACGGTGTCGGCAGTTGGGAAGCGGCGACGAACACGACAGACACGGGCGGAAATCCCAGGCGGCAGAAAAGCGGACACTATAACACTAACCGGGGGCACATCTGGCTGAAGAGTTCGCCGTCGAGCGTGTCTATCGTGCCGTGCAGGCGGACGGATCAGCCTGAACTCAGGAGGTCTTCGACTCCAGCACCAGCACGCCCTGCTCCTCGCGCCAGCTGACCCGACCGAGAAAGCTCATGCCAAGCAGCGCCTCGGTGGGCGAGCCGCCCTCGACGACGACGGCCTCGACGCCGAGCACCTCAATCGCGCCGACCTTGACGCTGTTCAGGTGCACGCGCCAGGCCTTGGCCGTGCCGCTGGCGGTGCTCACCACCATCGGCCGGCCGTTGACGCGATAGTCGATGCCCAAGCGGCGGGCCTGATGCTCGTTGATAGCCACCGAGGTGGCGCCGGTATCGACGAGAAACTGGATCGACTGGCCATTGATCGCACCGGCAATCCAGTAATGGCCGCCGGTGCCCTTGGCCACGCTCAGCTGGGTCTTGCTCGGCGCTGCATAGGCGCCGCTGTATTCACGGCTCAGGTTGTAGTGACGCTCGACGCCGTCGACCCGCAGCACCGCGCCGCTGGCATCGGCGCTCACCACCTGGACGCCACCCGGCCCGGTCTGCCCGACCCTGACCAGCTTGCGCTGGCCGTCGACGTTGACCACCGCCGCGCCCGGAAACAGCCCGACCACTTGCACCATGGAGGCGGCCTGCGCCAGCGCGGGCAGCAGCAACAGGCTGGCGAACAGAACGGAGACGCTACGCATGGCTATCTTTTCCTCGAAACCTGCCCCGGGGCGAACGCCGATCATCCTTCAATGGCCGACCGCCTGCAGCGACCGGACGCACAATCAAACCAACAGCGACACCAGTCCCTGCATGACCGCCCAGGCGGCGACCCCGGCAAGGATATCGTCGAGCATGATGCCCACCCCGCCATGGATATGCCGATCCACCCAGCTGATCGGCCAGGGCTTGGCGATATCCATCACGCGAAACACCACGAAGCCGAGCAGCAGCCAGTACCAGCCCTCCGGCACCAGCCAGAAGGTGATCCAGATGCCGACGAACTCATCCCAGACGATGCCTTCTTGGTCGTGCACGCCGAGTTCGCGCGCCACCTTGCCGCACAGCCAGACGCCGAACAGCATGGTCAAGCCGAGCATCAGCAGATAACCCCAGCCTGGCAGCAACTGCCACAGCGGCACGAACGGCAGCGCTACCAGCGAACCCCAGGTGCCCGGCGCCTTGGGCATCAGTCCGGAACCGAAGCCGAACGCCAGGTTGTGCCAGGGATCGGACCAGACCAGAGTTTGCGGCTTGGCCGCGACCGGCGAGGTATCAGTCAAAACAGCGTTCCTTCTCGGATTGATCGCGGGCTGAGCAGGCCCGCAACGCCCTCATGGAGGGAAATGGTTGTAGCCGCGTTCGGACACGGCCACCTCGTTGCCCGCCGCGTCCAGCAGCTGCACCCCCTGCCCCGCCGTCACCCGGCCGATGACCTGCACCGGCCAGCCGGCAGCTTGCAGCGGCGCCAGTTCGGCAGGCGGCAGGGTGAAGGCCAGCAGGTAGTCGTCGCCGCCAGCCAGCGCGCAACGCAGCGCTTCGGCGTCGCCGGCGAAACGGCGCAGCGGCTCGGACAACGGCAGCCGATCACGCTCGATCTGCAGCGCGACGCCTGATGCCTTGGCAATATGCCCGCAGTCAGCCAGCAGGCCGTCGGAGATATCCAGCGCCGCCGTGGCCTTGCCTCGTAGCACCTCGCCCAGGGCCAGCTGAGGCTGTGGCGACCAGTAGCGCGCCAGCAGGTGTTCGGCGACATCCGCATCGGCTTCCGCCTGACCAAGCACCAGGGGCAGCGCTCCGGCTGCTTCGCCCAGCACACCACCGACGCAGAGCAGATCACCGGTCTGCGCGCCGGCACGGGTCAGCGCCTGCCCGGCCGGCACGCGGCCGAACACCGTTACCGTCAGGCACAGCGGGCCACGGGTGGTATCGCCGCCAATCAGACGCAGGCTGCAGTCGAGCGCCATGGCATCCAGTCCGCGGGCGAACTCGGCCAGCCAGAGCGGATCGCCGCTCGGCAGGCTCAGGGCAAGGGTGAAGCCGATGGGTGTGGCGCCCATGCCGGCCAGGTCGCTGGCGGCGACGGCCAAGGCGCGCTGGCCGAGCAGGAACGGATCGCAGGGATTGGGGAAATGCACGCCGGCGACCAGGGTGTCGGTGGACACGGCCAGCTGTTCACCGGAGGGAATCTGCAGCAGGGCGCAATCATCGCCGATGCCGAGAACGACTTCGCCGCCGGCCCTGGCACAAGCGGCGGCGGCGAAGTAGTGACGGATCAGCTCGAACTCACCCAGCAAGGCGAGCGGCCCTCAGCGCTTGTGGTTGCGCACTTCGGCGCTGCGCAACGAGGGGGCCAGCTTGTCCAGCACGCCGTTGACGAACTTGTGTCCGTCGGTGGCGCCGTAGACCTTGGCCAGCTCGATGCCTTCGTTGATGACCACGCGGTACGGCACGTCGATGCGCTGCATCAGCTCGTAGGTCGACAGGCGTAGGATGGCCAGCTCCACCGGGTCGAGCTCATCCAGCGGACGGTCGAGATTCGGCGCAATGGCCTGGTCGACCTCGGTCTTCTTGCGCGCCACGCCGTTGAGCAGTTCGTGGAAGTAGGCACCGTCGACACCGCTGAAATCGTTGTCGACGCGGAACTGCGCCTCGATTTCGTTGAGGCTCTGACCGGCCATGTGCCACTGATACAACGCCTGCATCGCCAGGCTGCGAGCGACCCGGCGCGTGGCGATCTTGCCCTTGGCCTTGGGCTGCGGTGCGTCCTGGCTATCGTCGTGATTCAGGCTCACTTCGCCTCCAGCTGCGACAGCAGGCTCACCATTTCCAGTGCGGAGAGTGCGGCTTCGGCGCCCTTGTTACCGGCCTTGGTGCCGGAACGCTCAATGGCCTGTTCGATGGAATCGACGGTCAGCACGCCAAAGGCGACCGGTACGCCGAACTCCATGGAGACCTGGGCCAGGCCCTTGGTGCACTCTCCGGCGACGTATTCGAAGTGCGGCGTGCCACCGCGGATGACCGCGCCAAGGGCGATGATGGCGTCGTATTCCCCCTGCTGCGCGACCTTCTGCGCGACCAGCGGAATCTCGAAGGCACCCGGTGCGCGGATGATGGTGATGTCGTTTTCGCTGACGCCGTGGCGAACCAGCGCGTCGACCGCGCCGCTGACCAGGCTCTCGACGACGAAGCTGTTGAAGCGGCCTACGACCAGGGCGTATTTGCCCTGCGGGGCGATGAAGGTTCCTTCGATGGTCTTCAGGGGCATGGGTGCTTTCTCATCTCTTTAAAGAACGAAGGCGCCGCGGACTGCGCGGCGCCTCTGATTTATTCGGCCGGGAGGTATTCTACAACTTCCAGATCGAAGCCGGATATCGCGTTGAACTTCATCGGCGCGCTCATCAGGCGCATCTTGCGCACGCCCAGGTCACGCAGGATCTGCGAACCGGCGCCGACGGTGCTGTAGGTGGCCGGGGTCGGCGGCTGCTGGCGGGTCAGCTGCGCCAGCAGCTGCGGGCCGGTGAGCGGATTGCCGAGCAGCAGCACCACGCCCTTGCCGGCCTTGGCCACCTCGCTCATCGCAGCGCGCAGGCTCCAGCGCCCCGGCACGGTGACCAGCAGCAGATCACGCAGCGGCTCCATGTTGTGCACGCGCACCAGGGTCGGCTCTTCCGGGGAAATCTCACCGCGGGTCAGTGCCATGTGCACGGTGTCCTCGACGCCGTCGCGGTAGGTGACCAGGTTGAACTGGCCCAGCTCGGTTTCCAGCGGCTGCTCGGAAACCCGCTGCACGGTGCGCTCGTGGATCATGCGGTAGTGGATCAGGTCGGCGATGGTGCCGATCTTCAGCCCGTGCTGCTCGGCGAAGACTTCCAGCTCAGGACGGCGCGCCATGGTGCCGTCGTCGTTCATGATCTCGCAGATCACGCCGCTGGCCTCGAACCCGGCCATGCGCGCCAGGTCACAGGCAGCCTCGGTGTGGCCGGCACGCGCCAGCACGCCGCCCGGTTGCGCCATCAGCGGAAAGATGTGGCCGGGGCTGACGATGTCCTCGGCCTTGGCATTCTTCGCCACCGCGGCCTGCACGGTACGCGCGCGGTCGGCCGCGGAAATGCCGGTGGTCACGCCTTCGGCGGCCTCGATGGAAACGGTGAACTTGGTGCCGAAGCCCGAGCCGTTGCGCGGCGCCATCAGCGGCAGCTTGAGCAGCTCGCAGCGTTCGCGGGTCATGGGCATGCAGATCAGGCCGCGGGCGAAGCGCGCCATGAAATTGATGTGCTCGGCGGTCACGCACTCGGAGGCGACAATGATGTCGCCCTCGTTCTCGCGGTCCTCGTCATCCATGAGGATGACCATCTTGCCGGCGCGGATGTCTTCGATCAGTTCTTCAGCGGTATTGAGCGCCATCGGGCGTCTCCTCAATTCTTCAGGTAGCCGTGCTCGGCGAGAAAACCTTCGGTGAGCCCCGAGGCCTTGGGTTCGGCGGCCTTGTCGCCCATCATCAGGCGCTCCAGGTAACGCGCCAGCAGGTCGACCTCCAGGTTCACCTGCCGCCCGGGGCGGTAGTCGGCCATGATGGTTTCGCCGAGGGTGTGCGGCACGATGGTCAGCTCGAATTCGGCGCCGTTGACCGCATTGACCGTGAGGCTGGTGCCGTCCACGGTGATCGAGCCCTTGAGCGCAATGTACTTGGCCAGCTCGCGCGGCGCGCGGATGCGGAACTGCACGGCGCGCGCATTATCTTCCCGTGCCACGACCTCGCCGACACCATCGACATGGCCGCTGACCAGATGACCGCCGAGGCGGCTGGTGGGGGTCAGGGCCTTTTCCAGGTTGACCCGGCTGCCGGCCTTGAGATCGATGAAGGCGGTGCGCGCCAGGGTTTCGCGGCTGACGTCGGCCCAGAAGCCGTTGCCCGGCAGCTCCACCGCCGTCAGGCAGACGCCGTTGACGGCGATACTGTCGCCCAACTTGACGTCGCCCAGATCCAGCTTGCCGGTTTCGACCAACACGCGGACGTCGCCGCCCTTGGGGGTGAGCGCACGGATGGTGCCGATGGCTTCGATTATTCCGGTGAACATGTGGCCTCCCGTGGAAGGCGGATAAAACGCTGCATACGACGAACTCCTGTTTTTGAAAAACAGGGCGCTACGGATCGATAGGGATGCATGACGGGTGCACGGACGGCGCCCATCGGAATATCCCGCTCTCTCTCATCCGGACTATACCGTCGGCCCCGGAATCACACCGGGTCTGCTGACCTTGCCGAAGCAAGCGCTCGCGGGCTAGACGCGATTGAAAGCTACTGCGCGCAGAGCATGCTGCGTTGTGCTCCTCCTCGAAGTGCTCATTTACCAAGGCCTCGCTGCCCCCAGTAAAGCCCGCCTTCTCGTCGAATCACGCCTTGCCTGCTCAGCGCTCGCTACGCTTTCATCCTTGTTACTGCGCCATTACCGCCGGTGGGGAATCGCACCCCGCCCTGAGAACGTTGGGCCGTTTGCGGCCCGGCAGCGTTTTTAACACAAATAGCGACGCGGGGCAGCCCGTTATCGCCCGGTAGCAGCTATCTGAATGCAAGACGCAGGCTATCGGCGGACACCGCCGACACGGGTTGCCGATCAGTTGGCCGGGCGCGCCAGGATCTTCCAGTCGTCGCCCACCGCCCGGATGTCGACGATCTTCAACTCGCGCGCCTCGCTCATGCGCTCGAGCGGAAGCTCCAGCAGCGGCCGCGCCGAGGAGCCGAGAAACTTGGCCGCCATGAACAGCTGGTACTCGTCGATCAGGCCGAGGCTGGCGAACGCACCGACCAGCCGCGGTCCGGCCTCGACCAGCACCTCGTTGGCACCACGGGCAGCCAGCTCGCGCAGCAGCGCGGCCAGGTCGACCCGCTCCTGCCCCAGCAC
This sequence comes from Pseudomonas sp. LM13, assembly GCF_041381355.1. Classification (NCBI taxonomy): domain Bacteria; kingdom Pseudomonadati; phylum Pseudomonadota; class Gammaproteobacteria; order Pseudomonadales; family Pseudomonadaceae; genus Pseudomonas; species Pseudomonas sp. LM13. Next base: position 38,714 of record NZ_JACBXH010000002.1, on the reverse strand, counting down.
CAGCGCCTCGTGACCGGCGCGACGATAGGTCTCCTCGCAGCCGGCGACCACCGTGACGACCAGCGCCGGACCGGCCTGAAAGAACGGCGCATCCAGCGGCACGCGCAGCCGACCATCGACCAGCACCCGCAGCGGCGGGCGCTGCAGCGCCAGCGCAGTGGTTTCCGCATCCAGCCCCAGTTCGGCGCCGCGTACGGTCAGCCGCGCGACATCCATCAGCACGGTGTCAGCGCCGGTCAGCACCACGCTGGAGCGGGCGCGCAGGCGCTGCACCTCGGCACGCGCCGCCGGGCCGGTGATCCACTGGCTCTCGCCGCTGGCCATCGCGGTGCGCCCGTCCAAGCTCATGGCCAGCTTGGCGCGCACGTATGGCAGGCCGCTTTCCATGCGCTTGGTAAAGCCCGCATTGAGTTCCCGCGCCTCGCCTTCCAGCACGCCGCTGGCAACTTCGATACCGGCGCTGCGCAGCCGCTCCAGACCGTTCCCGGCGACCTGCGGATTGGGGTCCTGCATGGCCGCCACCACGCGCCCGACACCGGCCTTGACCAGCGCTTCGGCACAGGGCGGCGTGCGCCCGTAATGGCTGCAGGGTTCGAGGGTGACGTAGGCGGTGGCACCGCGGGCGCGCTCGCCGGCCTGGCGCAGCGCATGGACTTCGGCATGCGGCTCGCCGGCGCGTACGTGCCAGCCTTCGCCGACCAACTCACCATCGGCGACGATGACGCAACCGACCCGCGGGTTCGGATGGGTCGAATAAAGCCCCTTGCGCGCCAACTGCAGCGCCCGGGCCATCCAGGCGTGATCGGCCGTCATTCGGGCTTGGCCGGCTCGCGGGACAGCCGCTCGATTTCCTCGCGGAACTCGTTGAGGTCCTGGAAGCGGCGGTAGACCGAGGCGAAGCGGATATAGGCGACCTCGTCGAGCTTCTGCAGCTCGGCCATCACCAGCTCGCCGAGCACGCGCGACTTGATCTCGCGCTCGCCGGTGGCGCGCAGCTGATGCTTGATATGGGCGATCGCAGCTTCCAGGCGCTCGACGCTGACCGGGCGTTTTTCCAGCGCACGCTGCATGCCGGCGCGCAGTTTCTGCTCGTCGAACGGCTGGCGACTGCCGTCGGATTTGATCAGTCGCGGCATCACCAGCTCGGCGGTTTCGAAGGTGGTGAAGCGCTCGCCACAGGCCAGGCACTCGCGGCGGCGGCGCACCTGATCGCCCTCGGCGACCAGGCGGGAATCGATGACCTTGGTATCGTGGGCACCGCAGAAGGGACAATGCATGGGGCTGGAATCGGTCGTACGTCGGGACGGCCATGGTAGCGCATCCGACCGGCAAGACAAGGCGACGGCTTTGCTGCTATACAAGCCCGCAATCGCCGTTCAGGAGGCCGTCCGTGCCATCACGTTTTCTCGTTCTGCCCGCCCTGCTGACGCTGCTTGCCGGCTGCGGCAGCCAACCCAGCGAACCACCGACGGCTCCGGTCGAGCTGAGCACCGCACCCCACTCCAAACTGCTCAACGAACTGAGCGGCAGCCTGATCGGCGCACCGGCCGGCAGCGACGTGGAGCTCGCCCTCTTGGAGGTCGATCGACGCGACCAGCCCGACCGCCTGCTCAGCAACGTGCAGCTCAAGGGTCGCGACGGTGAGCTGCCGTTCATCCTCCAGTTCAACCCCGACGCCTTCCCGGCCGGCCAGCGCGTCGAGCTGCGAGGCCGCGTCACGCGCGCCGGCCAGCTGATCATGCGCCTGCCGCCGCGCACCATATCGAGTGCCGCCAGCCAGGCGCTCGGACCGTTGCAGCTGGTTCCGGCACCGTGAGCGCACCGGCGCAGCTGCAGGCCGCTCTGCACGAACTGCTGGGCGATGCCCGCCTGGTCGCCGAGACGCTGCCGGACACCGAGCTGCGCCTCTGGCTGATCGATGCCGCCAACATGGATCGCGCCTTCAGCCCCGAAGAAACCCGGCGCATTCTCGACGAGCCACCCTATTGGTGTTTCTGCTGGGCCAGCGGACTGGTCCTGGCCCGCTGGCTGGCCGAGCGCCCGGACTGGGTGCACGGTAAGCGCGTGCTGGATTTCGGCGCGGGTTCCGGCGTCGCGGCCATCGCCGCGGCCAAGGCAGGAGCCGCCGAGGTGGTGGCCTGCGACCTGGACCCGCTGGCGCTCGCCGCCTGCCGGGCGAACGCCGCGCTCAACAGTGTCGAGCTACGCTATTCGCAGGACTTCTTCGGCGAAGCGGATCGCTTCGATCTGATCCTCGTCGCCGATGTGCTCTACGACCGCGCCAACCTGCCGCTGCTGGACCAGTTTCTCAGCCGAGGCCGGGAAGCGCTGGTGGCCGATTCCCGCGTGCGGGACTTCGCCCACCCGCTGTACCGGCGCCTGGACGTACTCGATGCGTGCACCTGGCCGGATCTGGCAGAGCCGGCGGAGTTTCGCCAGGTGAGCCTCTACCACGCGACGCGCTAGCCATACGGAGACACCATGAGCGAGGAAAGTCTGCGCCTGTTCTTCGCCCTGCCCTGCCCGCCCGAGCAGGCGACGGCCATCTGCGCCTGGCGTGACGGCGAGGCATTCGACGGGCGCCCGGTGGCCGAAGCCAATCTGCACATGACCCTGGCCTTCCTCGGTGCCCAGCCGAAGGAGCGGCTGGATGCGCTGCTGACCATGGCATCAGGCATCGAGGGGACGGCATTCGATCTCCGGCTGGACCGGCTCACCACCATCGGCAAGGGCTTCATCTGCCTGCAACCGAGCACGACGCCGCAGGCCCTGTCGAGGCTGGTCGCTACCCTTGCCGAGCATCTGGCCGCGCTCGGCGTGGTGCTCGACAGCCGGCCCTTCCTCCCGCACCTGACGCTGGCCCGCCAGGCCCGCCAGGCCCGCAGCCGACCGAGCGGCGCCGCGCCGGGCTTCGCCTGGCACGCCGACCACTTCGGCCTCTATCTGTCGACGGCAACGCCGGGTGGCGTGCGCTACGACGCGCTGGGACGCTGGCCGCTGGCAGCGCCATAGCGACCGTCACATGGCCCGCTCAGCGCGGCACTTCGATGAGAAAGCGGAACAGCGGACCGTGCTGCTCCACCGCCAGGCAGTTGTAACCCTTGGCCGTGGCGTCCTCGGGAATGCCGTGCACCGACTGCGAACAGTCCGTCACCACTTCCAGCAACTGCCCTGGCTGCATGGTCGCCAGGGTTTCCAGCGTGGCGATGGCGTTATACGGGCAGTGCTCGCCCCGCAGATCAAGCGAGAGATTCGGTTTGGCCTGGCTCACGGGCAGGACTCCTTTTCGGTTGAAAACGACGTGCGTTGAGGTGCACCAGCAGCATGGCGATGGCCAGGCCGGCAAAGGTCAGCAGCAATCCGCTGGCCGGGCCGAAGCTCTCCAGCAGATTGATCTTCGGATAGGGCAGCGCCAGCGACGTGCCGAGCTGGTCCCAGTACACCGCCACCAGCGTGCCGCCGATGACGTTGCCGACGCCCACCACCCAGAAGTGCACCTGCCCTTCCATGGCGCGATACATCCAGCCGGTTTCGCAGCCGCCGGCGACGACGATGCCGATGCCGAACAGCACGCCGCCGAGAATCGCGTTCGGCCCCATCCAGAAAATCTTCGGACTTGCCCCCAGCGCGATGGCACCGAACGTACCGACGCAGGCCACCGCCATGCCGAGAAGAATGCCGTAGGCCGCGCGGGTTCGGCCGGTGGTCCAGAGGTCACGAGCGGCACTGGTGAAGCAGATCTGCGCCCGCTCGATCAGCCCGCCGAACAACAGGCCGAACAGCACCGCCATGCCCAGCACCAGCGAGGTGTCGAAGCGCCAGGCGGCGAATGCGATGGCCAGCACCGCCACCCCGGTGCCGAGGCGCGCCTGCAACGAGGCCCGCCGCCGCGTGCCTTCCACGTCACCGAACAGCGAACTGGCCTGGCTACCGACCTTCAGCGGCGTGCGCAGCCAGGGCAGCAGGCAGATCTTCACGCCGATCCAGGCGCCGCCCACGGTGGCCAGCATGAAGGCCCAGGCATGCAGCGAGAACATTGGAATGCCGGTGAAGAAGGCCGCCAGGTTGCAGCCCATGGCCAGACGCGCACCGAAGCCGGCGATGATGCCGCCGACCAGACCCTGCAGCAGGCGACGTCTGCTGGTCGGCCAACGCAGGCTGACGTTGTTTGCCCACAGCGCCGCACAGAGCGCGCCAAGCAGCATGCCGATGATCATCACGCCGTCGATGCGATCGAGCGGCGTACCGGCCAGGCCGATCAGCTTGAAATAGCTCCACTCCTGCGGGGTGTAGCCGAACCAGGAAATGATGTGTCCACCCCAGCGGGTGAATTCGCCGGTGACGGCCCAGAAGGTTCCGGTGATGGCGAAGTAGTAGGCGGAGGCGACACCCAGCGCGACGAGCGCCGGCAGGGGCGACCAGAAGCGCACGAGATAGCGCTCCCGGAAATCGGAGAGAACGGACATGTGAAGCTCCTTATGACGCGCGACTGCAAACGCCGCACCTGTCTAGGAAAAGGGTTTCGCCTCGGCGGCAGGATCGCTGCCGTAACGCCGAAGCCGGCGCAACCTTAGTCCAATGACATCCGTCGCGCGAGCCCTTGCTTCCTGCATGCCGCGCCCCCACTTACCATGCACAGCTTCCCAGTCACCCGTCGCCGACGAGAATTCCGATGAGCCAGACGCCCTATATCTTCGATGTCACCACCGCCAGTTTCGAACAGCTGGTGCTCGAGAACTCGTTCCACAAGCCGGTGCTGGTGGATTTCTGGGCCGAATGGTGCGCGCCATGCAAGGCGCTGATGCCCCTGCTGGCGAAGATCGCCGAGGAATACCAGGGCGAGCTGCTGCTGGCCAAGGTCAACTGCGACATCGAGCAGGAGGTCGTCGCCCGCTTCGGCATCCGCAGCCTGCCGACCGTGGTGCTATTCAAGGACGGCCAGCCGGTGGACGGTTTCGCCGGTGCGCAGCCGGAATCCGCGATTCGCGCCATGCTCGAGCCCCATGTACAGGCCCCGGCATCGGCGCAGGGCAATCTGCTGGAAAGCGCTGAGGCGGCCTTCGCCGAAGGCCGTTTTGCCGAGGCAGAGGCGCAGCTGCAGCAGCTGCTCAGCGAGGACAACGAGAACGCCGCCGGCCTGATTCTGTACGCGCGCTGCCTGGCCGAACGGGGCGAGCTGGGCGAGGCGGAAACCGTGCTCAATGCCGTGAAGGGCGATGAGCACAAGCAGGCGCTGGCCGGCGCGCGCGCGCAACTGACGTTCCTGCGTCAGGCCAATGACCTGCCCGATGCCGCCACGCTGAAGAGCCGCCTGGCGCAGAACGGCGAGGATGACGAGGCGGCATACCAGCTGGCCGTCCAGCAGCTGGCGCGGCAGCAGTATGAAGCGGCGCTGGACGGGCTGCTCAGGCTGTTCGTGCGCAACCGAAGCTATGCCGACGGGCTGCCGCACAAGACCCTGCTGCAGGTCTTCGACCTGCTCGGCAACGACCATCCGCTGGTGACGCTGTATCGCCGCAAGCTCTATCAGGCGATCTACTGATCCCGGCCGCCGCTGGTGGCGAGTCCGTCAGCGGGCTCGCCGATCCAGTGATAGCAGGCCGAATCGGTACCATGCTCGACCCGTACCTCATCGCAATGACGCAGCCGCACCAGCAACCGCTTGGCCAACTGCGCGCTCCCGGTGATCGCCTCCAGCTCGGCGAACAACTGCGGCCCTTCCAGCGTCCCGGCACTGCGCAGGCATTCCCGGGCGCTGTGCCAGAGGGCATCGGCCGGCGGCGATGCCGCCGTTGCAGGCCGCCCGGCCGAGCTGATCTCGACGGCGCCCAGCCCACGCGTCAGGCCCGACCAGTCCTCTTCGCCCAGTTCGATTTCCAGATCGACCGGCCAGTCCCCTATGCGCCCACGGATTCGGATCATGCTGTCCCTCCTGAAATATGCGTTCATGCTCACATGCACGGACCGCGCTGGCCAGCCAAGCGGCAAAGTTGTTATAACGTAACGGACCTTGCCAACGGAGCTGACCATGCGCCACTTACTGCTCGCCGTACCCGTGCTTCTGTTGCCCCTGAGCTACAGCCAAGCACATGAAGATCATCATCACGAACATGAAGAAGCTGCCAGCCTCGGCGCCCACGAACATGGTGCGGCTCGCCTGAACGCCGCGCTGGATGGCAAGCGTCTTGAACTGGAGCTCATCAGCCCGGCCATGAACCTGGCCGGCTTCGAACACGCGCCTGCCACACCAGCGGATGAAGCGAAGATCGCCAAGACGCGGGCCCAACTCGAGCAGCCGGCGACACTGTTCGGCCTGCCGAAGGCTGCCGACTGCGTGGTGAGCGAACAACAGCTGCATGGCGAACTGCTCGGCTCGGCCCATGCCGATTACCAGCGCCGCGATCAGGACGATGACCATCGGCACGAACACAGCCATGCCTCTGCAGACGAACACGGCGGCCACAGCGATGTCGAGGCAAGCTACCAGTTCGATTGCAGCAATCCGGAGGCACTGCAGGCGCTGGATCTCAAGATGCTGTTCGAGCGTTTCCCCGGCACGGAGAAGATTCAGGTACAACTGATCGGCCCCAACGGCCAACAGGGCGCGGAACTGACCCCGGCGCGCCCGCAGCTGCCTTTCTGAACCAGCACTGGACATCGATGACCGCTCCACTTCTCGCAATCGACAACCTCGGCTTCGCCTGGCCACGCCAGGCCGAGCTGCTGGACATCCCCTGCTTTCGCCTCGAACGCGGCGAGAGCCTGTTTCTCAAAGGCCCCTCGGGCAGCGGCAAGACCACCCTGCTCGGTCTGATCGGCGGCGTGCAGAAGGCCGCGCGCGGCAGCGTGCGCCTGCTCGACCGTGACCTCGGCAGCCTGCCGGCCGGCGCCCGTGATCGCTTCCGCGTCGATCACACCGGCTACATCTTTCAGCAGTTCAACCTGCTGCCCTTTCTCTCGGTACGCGAGAACGTCGGTCTGCCCTGCCATTTTTCACGGCTACGTGCCGAACGTGCGCGCAAGCGGCACGGCAGCACGGACGCCGCCGCGGCCAGCCTGCTGGAGCACCTGGGCCTGGCACCGGAGCTGTTCGAGCGACGGGCCGATGCGCTGTCCATCGGCCAGCAGCAGCGCGTGGCTGCCGCCCGAGCGCTGATCGGCCAGCCCGAGCTGGTCATCGCCGACGAACCGACCTCGGCACTGGATGCGGACAGCCGCGAAGCCTTCCTGAAACTGCTGTTTTCCGAGTGCCAGGCGGCGGGTGCCAGCCTGCTGTTCGTCAGCCATGATCAAAGCCTCGCACCGCTGTTCGATCGCAGCCTGTCGCTGGCCGATCTCAATCGCGCCGCACGCGCGCCGGAGTGCTGAGCGATGTATCTACTGCGCCTGGCCCTGGCGAGCCTGAACAATCGCCGCTTCACCGCCCTGCTGACCGTCTTCGCCATTGCACTGTCGGTGTGCCTGCTGCTTGCCGTCGAACGGGTGCGCAATGAAACCCGCGCCAGCTTCGCCAGCACCATCAGCGGAACCGATCTGGTAGTCGGCGCCCGCTCCGGCTCGGTGAATCTGCTGCTCTATTCGGTGTTTCGCATCGGAAACGCGACGAACAACATCCGCTGGGACAGCTACCAGCACTTCGCCGAATACCCGCGTGTCGACTGGGCGATCCCGATTTCCCTCGGCGACTCCCATCGTGGTTATCGAGTGATGGGCACCAGCAGCGCTTATTTCGAGCATTACCGCTACGGCCGCAAGCAGCCGCTGCAGCTGGCCGAAGGCCGCGCCTTCGAAAGCGACCCGTTCGAGGTGGTACTGGGCGCCGAAGTGGCCAGCGCGCTGGGCTACCGGCTCGACGACAGTATCGTGCTGGCCCATGGCGTCGCCCGGGTCAGCCTGGTGCAGCACGATGACAAGCCGTTCCGCGTGGTTGGTGTCTTGCAGCGCACCGGCACGCCGGTCGACCGCACCCTGCATATCAGCCTGGCCGGCATGGAAGCGCTGCACATCGACTGGCAGAACGGCGTGCCGGCGCGCGGCGCGGCGCGTATCGATGCGGATCAGGCGCGCGCGCTCGACCTGCAACCGCAGCAGATCACGGCGTTTCTGCTCGGCTTGAACAGCAAGATCGCCACCTTCACCCTGCAGCGGGAAATCAACCAGTACCGTGGCGAGCCGCTGCTGGCGATTCTGCCCGGCGTTGCCCTGCAGGAACTCTGGAGCCTGATGGGCACAGCCGAGAAGGCGCTGTTCGTGGTCTCGCTATTCGTCGTACTGACCGGGCTGATCGGCATGCTGACGGCGATCCTCACCAGCCTCAACGAACGTCGCCGGGAGATGGCGATCCTGCGCTCGGTGGGTGCTCGCCCCTGGCATATCGCCGCGCTGTTGATCATCGAGGCCTTCGGCCTAGCGCTGGCGGGCACGCTGCTGGGGCTGGCCCTGTTGTATGCAGGGATCGCCATCGCACAGGCGCCGCTGCAGAGCCTGTACGGCCTGTATCTGCCGTTGGCCTGGCCGAGCGCCTATGAGTGGAGCCTGCTTGGCGCTATCCTGCTGGCCGCGCTGCTGATGGGCAGCGTGCCGGCCTGGCGGGCGTATCGCCAATCGCTTGCCGATGGCCTGTCGATCCGACTATGAGGAAGCCCATGCCACGCCTGCTGTTCGCCCTGCTCCTGGCCTGCGAGCTGCCCCTGCACGCGGCTGAAGTCCGTCTGCTGCAATGGTCGGAGCTGATTCCGGAAGGAGCCCCTCCGCCGCCACCGCCGCTGGCGATACATGACATGTCGCAGCTGGCCGATGCGCTCGCCGCCGAGGCCGGCCCGGCCGCGGCGCAGCAGTCGCCGGCCGCGCCGGTGGTCGAGGCGCTCGATGGGCAGATGGTGAAGTTGCCAGGCTATATCGTGCCGCTGGACATGACCGACGAAGGGCGCGTCATTGAGTTCCTGCTGGTGCCCTATTTCGGCGCCTGCATCCATGTGCCACCACCGCCGTCCAACCAGATCGTGCATGCCACCAGTGAACTGGGCGTGCGGGTAGAAGCGCTGTACGAGCCGTTCTGGATCGAAGGGCCCATGCGCGTCGAGCATGCCAGCAGCGAGCTAGCAGAGGCCGGCTACCGCATGCAGGCGCAGAAGATCTATCCCTACGAGTTGCAGTGACCAGCAGGCGCAGGACGACGGCGATAGCGATCGCCGTGGTCGCCACGCCAATCAGCGGACGCTGGCGACCTGCCGTTCGCGCTCGAAGCTGAGTTCGCCTTCCGCCCACTCGCGCCATTCACGCACGCGACGACGTTCGGCGCCGGCCCGCTCGGCATGCTTCAGCGCGTCAAGCCCGGCCTGCCAGCGGGCCTGTTCCAGTTCGAGCTGTGCGACATTCATCCAGAACTTGGCGCTGCCGGTCTGGGTCGCCAGCTGCCGATAGATCTTGGCGGCTTCGGTACGCTCACGTGCCTGCCACCAGAGCATGCCCATGCGTTCCTGACGTTGCGCATTACTCGGCAGCAAGCGCGAGGCAAGCATGCCTTCCAACAGCTTGGCGCCCTGCCAGGGCTGGCCGGCGGCACTGGCCAGCGCGACCAGGTTGTCCAGCTCGGCCTCAGTGAAGCGCAGCCCCTTGGTGTGCGCCGCCCGTAGGGTAGCCAGCGCGCGATCCTCGGCACCGGCCAGCTGCTGCAGGCCGGCGAGCTGCCGCCAGGCCTTGACCTGATCGGGATGGCGCAGCAAGAGTTTCTGTTGCCAGCGTTCGGCGGCCTGATAGCGTTTGAGTTCGGCATTGCCGGCGACCAGGAACTGCAGCCAGGTGTCGCCGGCTTTCGGATTGGCCTGCACGTAACGCTCGGCCAGCGGCAGGGCCTTGGCATGCTGACCGAGCCCCTGATAGGCCTGCACCAGCATCTGCAGGATCTCCTCGTCGGCCTGATTGGCCGAGCCCAGCAGACTGACGACCTTGGCATAGCGCCCCTCGACCAGGTTCAGGCGTGCCAGATTGAGGCGCTCGCCGGCCAGCAGTTGCTCGTCCAGCTTGCCGCTGGCCACGGCCTTGTCCAGCCACTCCAGCGCCTGCCGGTTGTTGCCTTCGGCCCAGGCCAGATAGCCTCGGCTGCGCCAGAGCAAAGCCTCTTCGTTGCTCCCCGGCTTGGCGCTCGCGCCGTCCAGCGCCTTGCGTGCAGCCGCATAGTCGCCCTTGCTCTGCGCGGTCTGCGCTCGCTCGAGCGCCATGAACACGGCCGGGTCGATGGCCTGGGCAGCCTGGACCGAAGCAGCGAGGGAAAGGGTCAGCACAAGCAGCAGACGAAGCATTTCAGCGTTCTCCTTGCAGGCGGAAGTGCAGGGTTTTAACGGCTTCTCGGGATACCGGCGCACCGTTCTCGGTGCGCGGGGCGAAACGCCAGCGGGCCGCGGCACGCCGGGCCTCGCGATCGAACACGTTGCGTGGTGACGCCTCCAATACGCGGATGTTCTCCACCCGCCCCTGGGGATTGATGGTGAAGGCAAGCTTGATATGGCCCTCGATGCCCTGCTGCCGGGCGCGATAGGGATATTCCGGGCGCACGTCGTTGAGCGGCATGACTTCCTGCTCAGGGCCACCCGGCTTGCCAGCCGCCTCAACCGCCGCGCTAGCCGGTGCCGGAGCGGCCGCGGGCGCGCTCTGTGCAGCGGTCAGGCCGGACAGGCTGGGCGCCGGCGCGGTCGCGACCGAAATGCCCGCATCGATGCTCGGCAGATCGAGGTCGAGCTTCGGCAGGTTGGCATCTGGCGTGGCCATGTTCGGTGTCGGTGGCGTCGGTGGTTGCGGCGTTTTCGGCTGCGGTGGTTGCGGCGCCTGCTGGCGAGTGCGCGTGGCGCTGTCTTCATTGCGTCCATCCATACGCACGAAATTGGCGATGGCCAGCGGGTCTTCCTGAATCTTGCTGCGCGGTGGATTGACCATGCTCAGCATCAGGGCGAACAGCAGCAGCGCCACGACGCAGGCGGCGACGAAAGCCAGACTGAAACGGACCAGCCGCGGTTGCATCAGCGCGACCCCGTGCTGGCAGCCAGCGCCACGTCCTGCACGCCGGCCTGGCGCGCCTGGTCCATCACCTGTACCACGAGCCCGGTGCGAGCATCCTGGTCGGCCTGGACGACCACCGCGCCCTCCGGCTGATCCACCCGCAGCCGCTCGACATGGGCGCGAACGCTGCGCACGTCCACCGCCTGCTTGTCGATCCAGACCTGGCCATCGGCGGTGACGGCGATAAGGATGTTGCCCTTGTCCTGCGTGCTCGCGGTATCGGCCTGCGGGCGCTGGACCTCGACACCCGACTCCTTGATGAAGGAGCTGGTGACGATGAAGAAGATCAGCATGATGAAGACCACGTCGAGCATCGGCGTGAGATCGATGCCGGTGTCTTCTTCCTGCTGGTAATGGTGACGACGCATACGCATCCCGCTAATCCTCAATCGTGACGCAGCTGGTCGGCCAGCCGGTCGAGAGACTGGCGCGCGATTCGCTCGAGGCGCGCCAGACTGAACAATCCCGTGATGGCCAGCACCATGCCGGCCATGGTCGGCAGGGTCGCCTGCCAGACGCCCGCAGCCATGCCGCGAGGATTGCCGGTGCCGCTGAGCGCCAGCACATCGAAAACCGCGATCATGCCGCTGACCGTGCCCAGCAGGCCGAGCAGCGGATACATCGCAACCAGCGTCTTGCTCAACCGCAGCGGGCCGGACAGCTGCTGCTGCGCCTGCGCCAGCCAGGCCAGGCGCACGGCGCGCTGCCAGCTGCCGGGCTCATCGGCAAGCTGTGCCCAGGCCTGCCGGCGCGACTCGACCCAATGCGGGAAGACCCGACGCATGAACCACAGGCGCTCGAACACCAGCGTCCAATACAGCACGCACAGGCCGGCCAATGCCCACATCACCACCCCACCCGCGGTCATGAAGTCGAGCAGCGCGTGACCGCTGTCGACAACACTCAGCCAGTGAGCGCGCAGATCAGTCACGGCGCGGTGCTCCGGACAGATGCAGCGCGATCAGCCCGGCGCTCTGCTGCTCCAGCAGCTGGATCAGCGCCTTGCTGCGGCTGGCCAACAGGCTGTGCAGGAACAGCAGCGGAATCGCCACCACCAGGCCCAGCACTGTAGTCACCAGCGCCTGGGAAATGCCGTCGGCCATCAGCCGCGAATCGCCGCCACCACTCTGGGTGATGGCCTGGAAGGTGATGATCATGCCGGTCACGGTACCCAGCAGGCCGAGCAGCGGCGCCACGGCGGCGAGCAGCTTGAGTAGCGGTTGGCCACGCTCCAGCGGCGGGGTTTCCTGCAGGATGGCTTCGTCCAGCTTGAGCTCCAGCGTCTCCAGGTCCGACAGCTGCGGCTTGGGCCCCAGCACGCCGATGATGCGGCCGAGCGGGTTGTCGTCGCGCGGATGATTGAGCTCGCGCATCTGACTTCCAACCTTGCGGCCAATGCCACCGAGATAGACCATGCGCCAGATCGCCAGCAGCAGACCGATGGCGCCGAGCACCAGGATCACGCCACCGACCAGACCGCCCTGCTTGACGCGATCCCACAGGTCCGGCTGGCGCTGCAACTGCGCCAGCAGGGTACCCCGGCTCGGGTCGACAGGCAGCGTGGCCAGGGCATCGGAGCTTTTTAGGTAATCCTCGATCAGGCCCTTGCCGGAAGGCTGACGCGGCGGCACCAGCAGCTCCCCGGCATCGGCGTCGTAGCGCAGGAAGGCGTCGCTGGTAAAGGCGGAGAAGCTGCCGACGCGCAGTACCGGCTGCTCGCTGCGCGCACCGTCGGTGCCCACCACCGGCAGTTGCACGCGCTCGACGCGGCCGCTGGCCGCCAGGTCTTCGAGGAGGGTCATCCAGAAGGCATCGAGGTCATCGGCTGATGGCAAGGCACGACTTTCGGCCAGGCTGCGCAGCTGCTTGAGTCGCTCGGGATACTGGGCATTGAGCAGGCTATCCTGCCACTGGCCGGCGATATCGCCGGCACTCTGCCGCACCACGCCGAACAGCTCGCCGAGATGACCGACACGCTGTGCCAGCAGCTTTTCCTGCTCGGCCAGCTCCGCTTCCTGGCGGTCGAATTCAGCCTTCAGCCGCTCGGCCTCGGCCTTCTGCTCAGCCAGTGCGGCACGGGCACGGGAAAGCAGTTGCTGCTGCTCGCCACGGTCACGCACGAAGGCCTGCTCGCGAGCCTGCATGGCACTGACCTCAGCGGCGCGGTCGCTGCGGATGCGTTCGAGCAACTGGTCAGGGCTGAGCGGCTCCGCCGCATGCGAGGTGAGCGGCAGCAGCGCGACAAGGAACAGGGAAAACAGACGGCTCATTGCGCGGCCTCCTCGGCCAGGGTCTTCACGGGCAGTTGCAGATAGGCGGGCGCCTGTTGCTGACGGGCGATGGCGATGGCCTGCGTAAGCGGTCGGCGGGCGCTGCCGTCGAGCACTTCCCAGGCGCGAGTCTGCGGATTCCACCAGCCGCTCTCGTGAGCATCGAGAGTCTGGTAATAGAGCATCACTCGACCGAGCCGCAGGAATTCGACGCTGCGTGACTCCGCGTCGCCCGGCAGCTCGCCACGCCAGGCTTCCAGCGTGCGGCCGTAGTCGCTTTCGATCTGATAGGCCTCGAGGATGCGCCGGTACTTTTCCGCCAGGCTGACGTCGGCGCGTGGCAGTAGGTCCTGCAGGCCGGCCAGACGATCGGCACGCTCATCGGGGAGGAACGGCAGATCGGCCGCGATGAATTCCCCCAGCACCTCGACCATACGGCTCATCTGCGGCGTAACGGCTTCCTGGGTGCGCTCGATGCTGTCCAGCTGGCGCTGAAAGCCCACAAGTTCCTTGCTCTGCGCTGCGGTCAGCTCCTGCAACTGCTTGTTGTAGGCCTTCAGCGCTTCGGTCTGCTGCAAAGCACTGCGGTACTCGTTGAGCATCTCGCGAGTGGCGTCGTCGAGCTGGTCGATCCGCGCCTGCGAGGCCTTCGCCTCGGCGGACAAACGCTCGCTCTCATCCAGCGCTGCGTCCAGCGGTGCCGCGGACAGCGACCCGGCATAAAGCTGAAGACAGCACGGCAGCACGGCAACCGCCAGCAGGCGGGGGAAGAAGGAAGGCATTGAAGGGTCCTTGCAGACGGTCGTCAACTCAAAAGAGAAACATTATCATCTGTGAGTTGACGCAAAGCAACCCGGGCGTTTCGTCGCAGTCGAGGCGGCGTTTTTCATTGAGCTGGATCAAAAAGCCCCAGCGCTCAGTCCCTACCATGGCGCTCAATCGCATTCCAACAAACGGAGCATCATCATGCGCAAGACCCTGTTCACCGCTTCCGCGCTGGCCCTGGCGCTGGCCGCACCCTTCGCCCAGGCTTTCGAAGCCGGGGACATCATCGTTCGCGCTGGTGCTATTACCGTTGATCCGCGTGAAGATAGCGGCAATCTGGAGTTTGATGGCGCTAGTGCAGGCGGCACTAGCGCTACGCTGAATAGCGATACTCAGCTGGGCCTGAACTTCGCTTACATGGTCACGGATAAAGTTGGTATCGAGCTGCTTGCCGCTACCCCGTTCAGCCATGAAGTTGGTGTGAAAGGCGTAAGCAATGCAGTCGGTACTCCGGGCCTCGACGGCAAGCTGGGCGACCTCAAGCAACTGCCACCAACCCTAAGCGTCGTGTACTACCCGCTGGATAACAAAGCTGCGTTCCAACCTTACGTCGGCGTCGGCATTAATTACACGACATTCTTCCAAGAAGACCTGAGCAGCGAGCGTAAAGCACAGGGCTTCAGCAGCATGGATGTCGACGACTCCTGGGGCTTAGCCTTCCAAGTCGGGGCGGACTACATGCTGACTGATAAGCTGATGATCAACGCCCAGGTTCGTTATATCGACATCGACACCGAGGCTACCGTTAAGGGCCCGACAGCACTTGGCGTAACCAAGACCACAGTTGACGTGGACGTAGACCCGATGGTCTACATGGTCGGTCTCGGCTACAAGTTCTGACGTAACCGGCCCAGCCGAATCGCAGACAGACAAAAGGCGCCTAGGGCGCCTTTTGTATTTTCAGAGTTCACAACCTACAAACCCAACAGGTTGGCCAGCCCATCGCGCATCGTGGTCGGTGGCTCGGGCAACCGATAGCGCTGCAGCAATCGGGCATTATTCGCCCGCGAATGCCGAATATCCCCCGGCCGTGCGGCCTGATAGCTCACCTCGGGAAGCCCGCCCAACACGTCACCGATGGCCGCCAGCAGCTGATTCAGCGAAGTGGCCTGATTCAGCCCAACATTCACCGCGCCTTCCACCGCCTCGGGCGACTCCAGCGCCTGCACCAACACCTCGACGAGATCGGCAACGTAGAGAAAATCGCGCGTCTGCTCGCCATCGCCGAACACCGCAATCGGCAAACCCTTCTGCGCCCGCTCGGTGAAGATGCTGATTACACCGGAATATGGTGACGATGGATCCTGCCGCGGCCCGAAGATATTGAAGAAACGGAACACCACCGGCTCCAGACCATGCTGGCGCCGATAGAAATCCAAGTAGTGCTCGCTGGCCAGCTTGTCCGCGGCGTAGGGTGTCAGGGGCGCCTTCGGTGTGTCCTCATCGATAGCATGGCCTTCGCCGTTGTTGCCATAGACCGCTGCGCTCGAGGCAAACAGCACACGCTTCACACCCGACTCGCGCATCGCCTCACACAGATTGAGCGTGCCAATCAGGTTGCTCTGGTGCGTACCGAATGGATCATCCACCGACGCCTGCACCGACGCGACAGCGGCCAGATGCACCACGGCCCGGCAGCCCTGTACCGCACGACGCACGCAATCGGCATCGGCGACATCGCCGACGATCAGTTCGACGCGTGTATCTTGCGGCAGGTTCTCGCGTTTGCCGGTGGAAAGGTTATCCAGCACGCGGACGGCATAGCCGCGCGCCAGCAGGGCATCGACCAGATTGGAGCCGATGAAGCCGGCGCCGCCGGTGATCAGAATCGGGGCGTCAGCCATGGCGGTAATAACGCTCCAGCAGGCTCGGCAGGCCGGTGCGCCAGGCACGCGGCTTGATGCCGAAGGTGGTGAATATCTTCTTGCAGGCCAACACACCGTGCTGCGGCTCAGCCGCGGCATCCGAACAGTCTGCGTGAGCGACCGGCGTCAGCTTGGCAGTCGTCACATCGCGATACCTGGCGGCCTCACCCAGCAGCGCCTGCGCGACCAGCAGCGGCGTCGAAGCTTCGTGACCGCCGTAATGGTAGGTACCCCACAACGGCGCCTGGCAATCGAGCTGTTTGAGCACTGCGAGGATCACCCGGGCCGCGTCGTCCACCGGCGTCGGATTGCCACGGCGATCGTCCGCCAGCAGTATCGCCTCGCTCTGCTCCAGCCGTTGCAAGACTCGCCCCAACACACCGTCACGACTGTCGTCGAGCAGCCAGCCGAAACGCAGCAGCACATGACGGGGGCACAACGCCCGCACGCTCTGCTCGATGCGCCAGAGCGCCTGGCCCCGGGCATCCAGCGGTGCGACTTCATCCTTCTCGCTGTAGGCAGTGGTGCGTGCACCGTCGAATACACGGTAACTCGACGGCTGCAGGAGAACGAAATCGTGGTGCTGGCACAGCTCGGCAAGCCGCTCCACAGCCCGCTCCTGAGCCGCGAGCGCCGGCTCGTTGGGCTGTCCGCTCTGGAACCAGTCGTAGTAATAGGCGAGGTTGATGACGACATCCGGACGGTTGTCGTCGAGCAACTGGGTAAGACTGGCGGCATCCCAGCCCTGGGCGGGCGGGCGCGGCGCGAGAAAGCCGATGTCTTCCTCGGCGCCGAGGCGGATGAGCGCCTGACCCAGGGCATTGCCGCCGCCCAACAGCATCAGGCGCATTCGCATTCAGGAAGGACTCAGAAGGGGATGTCGTCGTCGAAGCTGTCATAGTCCGGCGCGGGCTGCTGCCGGGCAGCAGGCTGCTGCGGCTGAGCCTGCTGACGCGGGGCCTGCTGCGGCTCGCGCTGCGGACGCGGCTGACGTGGTGCGTCATCGGAACTGCCGCCACGGCCGCCGAGCAGCTGCATGGTGCCATTCATGTCGACGACGATTTCGGTGGTGTAGCGCTTGACGCCATCCTTTTCCCACTCGCGCGTCTGCAGGCGGCCTTCGATGTAGCACTGCGAACCCTTGCGCAGGTACTCGCCGGCGATCTCCGCAACCTTGCCGAACAGCACCACACGGTGCCACTCGGTGCGCTCCTGAAGCTGACCGGTCTGCTTGTCCTTCCAGCTGTCGGTGGTTGCCAGCGTGATGTTGGTCACCGCATTGCCATTGGGCATGTAGCGGGTTTCCGGGTCGCCGCCGACATTGCCGATCAAGATGACTTTGTTCACCCCTCTGGCCATGGGTAACTCCTCTTGGAACATATGATTTAAATGGGCACCAGAGGCGATCCTGCCTCCAAAAACCCGATGACCGCGAATCTTACCTCAGCCACCCCTGACAACCAACCAACGCGCCAGCAAGTTGCGTCGCCGTGCGCAGCACCACGGCCACGACGAGCGTCGTGTTGGTCAGGCGACCAAACGATCCAGCGCGTCGCGGTCCAGCACCAGAGTATCGACCTTCACATAGGCCGCCGCCTCGTCGAGCACGATCAACACATCGCTCACGCCGGGCACGTGCAGCAGGTCGGCCTCGAGCCGGGTGTTGCTCAGCGCGCCGGCCGAAAGCGGCAGGCGCAGGCTGGTGACATAGGGAGGCTCGCGCATGCTGAAGGCGATCACGAACCACAGCGCGCAGAGTGCCGCGCAGCCAGCGAACACCAGGGCCAGCCCGCCCTGCTGATAGAGCATGCCGCCCAGGACGCCGCCCACGCCGGCACCGAGGAACTGACTGGTGGAATAGACCCCCATGGCGGTGCCCTTGCCGCCGGCCGGCGCTACCTTGCTGATCAGCGAAGGCAACGAGGCCTCCAGCAAATTGAAGGCCACGAAGAAGGCGACCATGCCTATCACCAGCATCCACAGGCCGTTGCCGAACCACCAGAAGAACAGCTCGCACAGCAGCAGCGCAGAGACGGCACCGAGCAACACGCGGCGCATCTGGCGCTTCTTCTCGCCATAGATGATGAACGGGACCATGCCGAAGAAGCCGATCAACAACGCGGTGAGGTAGACCCACCAGTGCTCGTCCTTCGGCAGTGCCCCCTGCTCCACCAGCGCCAGCGGCAGCGCGACGAAACTCGCCATGAGGATCGCGTGTAATGCCAGGATGCTGAAATCCAGGCGCAACAGATCCGGATGACGCAGCGTTATACCCAGCGCCTGCTTGGCAACGCCGGATTCGCGATGGCGGACATGCACCTGGGCCTTGGGCAGCACCGTCACGATCACGCCACCGAGCACCGCCATCGCCGCCGTCACCCAGAACAACCCGGAAAGGCCGAAGGCGCGCGTCAGCAAGGGCCCGATGATCATCGCCACGGCAAAGGACAGGCCGATGCTCACCCCGATCAGCGCCATCGCCTTGGTTCGATGCTGCTCGCGGGTCAGGTCGGAGAGCAAGGCCATCACCGCGGCGGAGATCGCACCGGCTCCCTGCAGCACCCGTCCTGCGATTACACCCCAGATGCTGTCGGACATCGCCGCCAGCACCGCGCCGGCGGCGAAGATCGCCAGACCGAAATAGATGATAGGCAAGCGCCCGATGCGGTCGGACAGAATACCGAAGGGAATTTGCAGCAGCGCCTGGGTCAAACCATAGGCACCGATGGCCAATCCGATCAGGGTCGGCGTTGCGCCGTCCAGATCCATACCGTAGGTCGCCAGCACGGGCAAAACCATGAACATGCCGAGCATGCGGAAAGCGAACACCAGCGCCAGCCCGGAGGCTGCGCGAGTTTCGCTGGCGCTCATGCGCTCGCTGTAGGGGTCCTGCATGGAGGGTCTCGCTTGTATGAACCGGCGGCGATTCTAGCAGCCCTACCCTGTTCGGCACAGGCGCACGGTTTTGCCGCAGCTGTTACCACGGCCGTATACTTTCGGGTTTTCGCCCGCCACGCGAGGCTGTTTTGGACAAGATTCTGATTCGTGGGGCCCGCACCCACAACTTGAAGAACATCGATCTCACCCTGCCACGCGACAAGCTGATCGTCATAACCGGCCTCTCCGGCTCCGGCAAGTCTTCACTGGCGTTCGATACGCTTTATGCCGAAGGCCAGCGCCGCTACGTCGAATCGCTCTCGGCCTACGCCCGGCAGTTCCTCTCGATGATGGAAAAGCCTGATGTCGATACCATCGAAGGGCTCTCCCCGGCCATTTCCATCGAGCAGAAATCCACCTCGCACAACCCGCGCTCCACCGTCGGCACCATCACCGAGATCTACGACTACCTGCGCCTGCTCTACGCACGGGTCGGCACACCACGCTGCCCGGACCATGACGCGCCGCTGGAAGCGCAGACCGTCAGCCAGATGGTCGATCAGGTGCTGGCACTGCCCGAGGGCCGCAAGCTGATGCTGCTGGCTCCGGTCATCCGCGAGCGCAAGGGCGAGCACCTGGCGGTGTTCGATGAGCTGCGTGCCCAGGGCTTCGTCCGCGCCCGCGTCAACGGCCGCCTCTATGAGCTGGACGAACTGCCCAAGCTGGACAAACAGAAGAAGCACTCCATCGATGTCGTGGTGGATCGCTTCAAGGTTCGCGGCGACCTGCAGCAGCGTCTGGCCGAATCCTTCGAGACGGCGCTGAAACTGGCGGACGGCATCGCGCTGGTCGCGCCCATGGAGAAGGATGACGAAGGCGAGGAGATGATCTTCTCGGCGCGCTTCGCCTGCCCGATCTGCGGCCACTCCATCAGCGAGCTGGAACCCAAGCTGTTCTCTTTCAACAATCCGGCAGGGGCCTGCCCGACCTGCGATGGCCTCGGCGTGAAGCAGTTCTTCGATGCCAAGCGCCTGGTCAACGGCGAGCTGACCCTGGCCGAGGGCGCGATCCGCGGCTGGGACCGGCGCAACGTCTACTATTTCCAGATGCTCGGTTCACTAGCCTCGCATTACGGCTTCAGCCTGGACGAACCCTTCGACTCGCTGGCAGCTGACCATCAGAAGTACATTTTGCGTGGCAGTGGCCGTGAGAACGTCGAGTTCCGCTATCTCAACGACCGCGGTGACATCGTCAAACGTTCGCACCCGTTCGAAGGCATCATCCCCAACCTCGAGCGCCGCTACCGCGAGACCGAATCCAATTCCGTACGCGAGGAGCTAGCCAAATACCTCAGCACCCAGCCCTGCCCGGAATGCCGCGGCACGCGCTTGCGCCGCGAAGCCCGTCACGTATGGGTCGGCGACAAGACCCTGCCGGCAGTCACGGCACTGCCCATCGGTGACGCCACCGATTATTTCGGCGGACTCTCGCTTAGCGGTCGTCGCGGCGAAATCGCCGACAAGATCCTCAAGGAGATCCGCGAGCGTCTGCAGTTCCTGGTCAATGTCGGCCTCGACTACCTGACCCTCGACCGCAGCGCGGACACGCTGTCCGGCGGCGAGGCCCAGCGCATCCGCCTGGCGAGCCAGATCGGCGCCGGCCTGGTCGGCGTGATGTACATCCTCGATGAGCCGTCGATCGGCCTGCATCAGCGCGACAATGAACGCCTGCTCGGCACCCTGCGCCACCTGCGCGACATCGGCAATACCGTGATCGTGGTCGAGCACGACGAGGACGCCATCCGCCTTGCCGACTACGTAGTCGACATCGGACCGGGTGCCGGCGTGCACGGCGGCCGCATCGTCGCCGAAGGCACGCCGGACGAGGTGATGGCGCACCCGAACTCGCTGACCGGCAAGTATCTGTCCGGCCGGGTAAAGATCAACTATCCGCCGGAGCGCACCCGGCGCGATTCGAAAAAGCTGCTCAAGCTCAAGGGCGCCCGTGGCAACAACCTGCGCAACGTCGACCTGGAGATTCCGGTTGGCCTGCTGACCTGCATCACCGGCGTGTCCGGCTCGGGCAAATCGACGCTGATCAACAACACACTGTTCCCGATCACCGCCACGGCACTCAATGGTGCGACCACGCTGGAGGTCGCACCCTACGATAGCTTCGATGGCCTGCAGCACCTGGACAAGGTCGTCGACATCGACCAGAGCCCCATCGGCCGCACACCGCGCTCCAACCCGGCGACCTACACCGGGCTGTTCACGCCGATTCGCGAGCTGTTCGCTGGCGTGCCGGAAGCCCGCTCGCGCGGTTACGGGCCAGGGCGTTTCTCCTTCAACGTCAAGGGTGGCCGCTGCGAAGCCTGCCAGGGCGACGGCGTGATCAAGGTGGAGATGCACTTCCTGCCGGATATCTACGTTCCCTGCGATGTGTGCAAGGGCAAGCGCTACAACCGTGAGACGCTGGAGGTGAAGTACAAGGGCAAGAGCATCACCGAGGTGCTGGACATGACCATCGAGGAAGCCCGCGAGTTCTTCGATCCGGTGCCGGCGGTGGCGCGCAAGCTGCAGACGCTGATGGACGTCGGACTGTCGTACATCAAGCTGGGACAGAGCGCGACCACGCTATCCGGCGGTGAGGCGCAGCGGGTCAAGCTGTCCCGCGAGCTGTCCAAGCGCGACACCGGCAAGACTCTGTACATCCTCGACGAACCCACCACCGGCCTGCATTTTGCCGACATCCAGCAACTGCTCGACGTGCTGCATCGCCTACGCGACCATGGCAACACCGTGGTGGTCATCGAGCACAACCTGGACGTGATCAAGACCGCCGACTGGCTGGTCGACCTCGGGCCGGAAGGCGGCTCCAAGGGCGGTCAGATCATCGCCAGCGGCACACCGGAAGAGGTCGCGGAAATGCCGCAGTCGCACACCGGGCATTTCCTCAAACCGCTGCTGGAGCGCGACCGCCACTGACGAGCAGCCACAAAAAAATGGTTCATCGCGCTTTCCCGGGGAAGGCGGCCTTGATTTTCAGGAAGAAGTACTCCGAGTCCCGGAATCCATAGGCCATGCGCTTGATTACCTTGATGCGGTTGTTAACACCCTCAAGGACGCTGGTATGCATGTGGAAGTGAGCACTGGCAAGGATGCCTCGCGCGTATTTGCGCAGGTTGCGAGCGAAGCGTTGCAGCGGCGCGAGGTCGCTCTCGCGAGCATGTCGCAGCCAGGTTCGCCAGCGCCGCCAGCCCTCTCTTACGCTGGGGGCGTACCAGACGTCCTTCAGCGCATCCTTGAGCACATAGACCGTAGCCAACGGCTGGTTGGCAGCAAGCAGCTCCTGTAACTGCACGGCCTGTCCGTCCTTCAGGTTGTCGCGATTGCGCAGCAGCAGCCAACGACTTTGTTTGACCGCCTTTCGTGCCGGCTTGTCTTCGCGCAGGAGGTTGGCCTGGTCGACCCGGATTCGGTCAATCACATCTCGCCCGTAGCGCGCTACCACATGAAACAAGTCGTACACCACTTCGGCTTGAGGGCAATGTTGCTTCACCTCCAGGTCGAAAGCCGTATTCATGTCCATGGCCACCGCCTCGATCTGTTGGCAGTGCTCGCCGAGCAATTCAAAGAACGGGCGGATCGCCTCGCGGCTGTTGCCGTGACCGACCCACAGCACCCGTGTTCGCTCGGCATCCATGATGACCGTGGCGTAGCGATGCCCCTTGTGCAGGGCGAATTCGTCCATCACCAGACGGCGGACGTCGCTGGAGTCGAAGGTGCCTACCTCGGCTTCCAGGCGTCGTTTATCGAGCGTCTTGAGGGTGTGCCAGTGCAGTCCGGTGAGCTGGCTGACGTGGCTGATCGGCAGCAGCCGCAGCAAGCTTTCGAGCCAGATCCGTAACCGTTGGGTCAGGCGAGATGCAGGCTCCAGCCAGTCGATTCGCTCGGTCACCCGACCACAGTTCAGGCAATCGACTCGGCGCACTGGCAGTTGAAGCAGGACGCGCTGATCGAACAGATCACGATCACGCACCAGACGAATCCGGCGCTCGTAAATCAACGGACTGAGCTGACCACAACGCCCGCACTTGGGCACTGAACCGGCTTGAGGCTCGAGCTCAATCAGAAGGGAGTTGTTGGCAGATGAACGGCAGGCAACGGTGTCATAGCCTGGCCAGAACGAGGCAAGATCAATAGGATGCACGGCGACAGCAGGGACAGGTGAAGGGTGTGTTTGGCGACTGCCAATTTACCTGCTTCCCTGACTGTCAACTCGCTCTTCCCCCAGAGTCCGCGAAGAACCAAAAAAAACCGGCCTCTTACGAGGCCGGCTTCTAAACGCTCCACGCTCGATATGGCTTAGGCGACTTCGTTCGGATCGATGCCAAGCCCCCGGGCGACACCTGCTCCGTATGCCGGGTCGGCCTTGAAGAAGTGACCCAGCTGACGCAACTGTACGTCACGCGAAACGCCCATCATCGCACCGACGATATTGCCGATCAGCAGGTTCTGCTGCTCGGCCGTCATCAGACGGAACAGAGCACCCGCCTGGCTGAAATAGTCCTCATCGGCCCTGTGGTCATACCGGTCAGCTGCGCCAGAGAGCGCAAGCGCCGGCTCGGCGTATTGCGCCGCCTGCTTGGGGGCGTCGCTATAGCGGTTCGGCTCGTAGTTGGGTGCCGAACCACCGTTGCCATCAAAACGCATCGCGCCATCACGCTGATAGTTGTGGACCGGGCAACGCGGTGCATTGACCGGAAGCTGCTGATGGTTGGTGCCGACGCGGTAACGATGGGCATCGGCGTAAGCGAATACCCGCCCCTGTAGCATGCGATCCGGCGACAGGCCGACACCCGGGACGACGTTGCTCGGGGCAAAGGCAGCCTGTTCGACCTCGGCGAAATAGTTCTGCGGATTGCGATTCAGCTCGACTATCCCCACTTCGATCAGCGGGAAGTCCTTCTGGGACCAGACCTTGGTGACGTCGAACGGATTCTCGGCACGGTTGGCAGCCTCCGCCTCGCTCATCACCTGGATGCAGAGCTTCCACCTGGGGAACTCGCCCCGCTCGATCGCGTGGAAAAGATCGCGCTGCGCATAATCGGGATCGCTGCCAGCAAGGCGTGCTGCCTCGCTCGGATGCAGGTTTCTGATCCCTTGCATGCTCTTGAAGTGGAACTTCACCCAGTGCCGCTCGCCTTGACCGTTGACCAGGCTGAAGGTGTGGCTGCCGAATCCATGCATGAACCGATAACCATCGGGGATGCCGCGATCGGAAAACAGGATGGTGACCTGATGCAACGCCTCGGGTGAGTGCGACCAGAAGTCCCACATCATCTGCGGGCTCTTCAGATTGGTCCATGGGTCACGCTTTTGCGTATGGATGAAATCCGGAAATTTCAGCGGATCGCGGATGAAGAAGACCGGCGTGTTGTTACCTACCACGTCCCAATTGCCTTCCTCGGTATAGAATTTCACCGCGAAGCCGCGAGGATCACGCTCGGTATCCGCCGAGCCGCGCTCACCCCCTACCGTGGAAAAGCGCAGGAACAAAGGCGTCTGCTTGCCAACGGCCTCGAACAGCTTGGCGCGGGTGAGGTGAGTTATGTCTGCGGTCACGGTAAGCGTGCCGTAGGCGCCGGAGCCCTTGGCGTGCACACGACGCTCCGGAATTACTTCGCGGTTGAAATGGGCGAGCTTTTCGACCAGGTGGAAGTCATCCAGCAACAAAGGGCCACGAGGCCCGGCTGACCGAGAATTCTGATTGTCGGCAACGGGGGCGCCACCAGCGGTGGTGAGGGTCTTGCCTTGGCTCATGCTGTATCTCCTTGTACATACCGGTGAAGTCGGCTTGAGGAGAATTCTAACGAGACGCCACTAAAGAACTAATTTATTAAACGAACCAACCTGATAGAGCAGCACCATCGTTCAGACAATAAAAAACCGGGCCTAGGCCCGGTTCTTCATACAGCGGCCGATTACTCGGCTGCGGCTTCGACCTCACCAGCGACCGGACGGTCAACCAGCTCGACGTAAGCCATAGGTGCGTTGTCCCCTGCGCGGAAACCGCACTTGAGGATGCGCAGATAGCCGCCCTGACGGGTGGCGTAGCGCTTGCCCAGATCGTTGAACAGCTTGCCTACGGCAGCTTTCGAACGGGTACGGTCGAAAGCCAGGCGGCGGTTGGCAACGCTGTCTTCCTTGGCCAGGGTGATCAGCGGCTCGGCAACGCGACGCAGTTCCTTGGCCTTGGGCAGGGTGGTCTTGATCAGTTCGTGCTCGAACAGCGACACCGCCATGTTCTGGAACATGGCCTTGCGGTGGGCGCTGGTGCGGCTCAGATGACGGCCACTTTTACGATGACGCATGATTGAAATTCCTTACCAAACGTTCAGTTCGGTTACTGGGGGCGATCAGGCAGTGGCCTTATCGTCCTTCTTGAGACTTGCCGGCGGCCAGTTATCCAGGCGCATACCGAGGGACAAACCACGCGAAGCCAGAACGTCCTTGATCTCGGTCAGGGACTTCTTGCCCAGGTTCGGCGTTTTCAACAGCTCTACTTCGGTGCGCTGGATCAGATCACCAATGTAGTAGATGTTCTCTGCCTTGAGGCAGTTGGCCGAACGTACGGTCAGTTCCAGGTCATCAACCGGACGCAACAGGATCGGATCGATCTCGTCTTCCTGCTCGACAACCACTGGTTCGCTGTCGCCCTTCAGGTCGA
Organism: Pseudomonas sp. LM13; assembly: GCF_041381355.1. Lineage (NCBI taxonomy): Bacteria > Pseudomonadati > Pseudomonadota > Gammaproteobacteria > Pseudomonadales > Pseudomonadaceae > Pseudomonas > Pseudomonas sp. LM13. The sequence continues at coordinate 13,090 of NZ_JACBXH010000002.1, read as the reverse complement.
CGAACGCAGCCAGCTGCTGCTGCAGGATGGTCGCTGCACGACGAATCGCCTCTTCGGGATCCAGAGTGCCGTTGGTTTCCAGGTCAATGACCAGCTTGTCCAGGTTGGTGCGCTGCTCGACACGAGCATTCTCGACCACATAAGCCACGCGACGAACCGGGCTGAAGGTGGCGTCGAGCTGAAGACGGCCGATGCTACGGCTTTCATCTTCGTCGCTCTGACGCGCATCAGCAGGCTCGTAACCACGGCCGCGAGCGACCTTGAGCTTCATGTTGAGCGAGCCGTTGGCCGCCAGATTGGCGATCAGGTGATCGCCATTGACGATTTCAACATCGTGATCCAGCTGGATATCGGCAGCGGTAACAGCGCCCGCGCCCTTCTTCACCAGGCTCAAGGTCACTTCATCACGGCCGTGCAGCTTGATGGCGATACCTTTGAGGTTGAGCAGGATTTCGATTACATCTTCCTGCACGCCCTCGATGGCGCTGTACTCGTGGAGCACACCGTCGATCTCAGCCTCGACCACAGCGCAGCCGGGCATGGAGGACAACAGAATACGACGCAGCGCGTTGCCCAGGGTGTGGCCAAAACCACGCTCGAGGGGCTCGAGAGTGATCTTGGCACGGGTCGGACTGACCACCTGCACATCGATATGGCGGGGGGTCAGGAACTCATTTACCGAACTCTGCATGGATACACCTATTTTCTAGCCCTTACTTGGAGTAGAGCTCGACAATCAGGTTTTCGTTGATGTCGGCGGACAGATCGCTGCGAGCCGGAACATTCTTGAAAACACCGGATTTCTTGTCGGCGTCTACTTCGACCCATTCAACGCGGCCGCGCTGTGCGCACAGTTCGAGGGCCTGGGCGATACGCAGCTGGTTACGGCACTTCTCGCGAACAGCAACCACGTCACCGGCTTTAACCTGGTAGGACGGGATGTTCACGGTCTGACCGTTGACTGTGATCGACTTGTGCGACACCAGCTGACGCGATTCGGCACGAGTGGAGCCGAAGCCCATACGGTACACGACGTTGTCCAGGCGGCATTCGAGCAGCTGCAGCAGATTTTCGCCGGTAGCGCCCTTACGACTGGCGGCTTCCTTGTAGTAACCGCTGAACTGACGCTCCAGAACACCGTAGATACGGCGGACTTTTTGCTTCTCGCGCAGCTGAGTGCCGTAGTCGGACAGACGGCCACGACGCTGACCATGCACACCCGGCGGGGTTTCAATGTTGCACTTGGATTCGAGCGCGCGCGCACCACTCTTCAGGAAGAGATCAGTGCCTTCACGACGAGACAGTTTGCACTTGGGACCAATATAACGAGCCATTCTTTACTGTCTCCTGATTACACGCGGCGCTTCTTCGGCGGACGGCACCCGTTATGCGGGATCGGCGTCACGTCGGTGATGCTGGCGATTTTATAGCCGCAGGCGTTCAGAGCACGCACAGCGGATTCGCGACCCGGACCTGGGCCCTTGACGTTGACGTCGAGGTTCTTCAGACCGTATTCCAGAGCGGCCTGACCAGCGCGCTCAGCGGCGATCTGAGCAGCGAACGGAGTGGACTTACGCGAACCGCGGAAGCCCGAACCACCGGAGGTAGCCCAGGACAGCGCATTGCCCTGACGATCAGTGATGGTCACGATGGTGTTATTGAAAGACGCGTGGATGTGGGCGATGCCATCAACCACTGTCTTTTTGACTTTTTTACGAGGACGAGCAGCAGGTTTTGCCATGACTAGATTCCTGTCGATTCGCTAACGCGATTACTTGCGGATCGGCTTGCGCGGGCCCTTACGGGTACGTGCGTTGGTCTTGGTGCGCTGACCGCGAACCGGAAGACCACGACGATGACGCAGGCCGCGATAGCAACCCAGGTCCATCAAGCGCTTGATTTTCATGTTGACTTCGCGACGCAGGTCGCCTTCAACGATGAACTTGCCGACTTCGCCACGCAGCAGTTCGACCTGCTCGTCGGAAAGATCCTTGATCTTTGCTGCCGGATTCACACCGGTAGCAGCGCAGATTTCCTGCGCGCGGGTGCGACCAACACCGTAGATGTAGGTCAGCGAGATAACAGTGTGCTTGTTATCCGGAATGTTGACGCCAGCAATACGGGCCATTCAGTGAAACTCCAATTGACAGCTACCTACGCCCCGGAAGCCAAGAAAAGGGCGCGAGATATTAACGCTGTAATAACAAATATTCAACCCGGCAGCGCACTAGCTGCCGGGTTCTCACGCTTTACACAATCAGCCTTGGCGCTGCTTGTGACGCGGTTCTGCGCTGCAGATCACGCGCACGACACCGTCGCGACGAATGACCTTGCAGTTGCGGCACAGCTTTTTAACCGATGCACGAACTTTCATCACCAACTCCTAGAACCTTACGAGCAACCTCAGCGGAGCATGCCGCTGCCGTAGCCCTTCAGGTTGGCTTTCTTCATCAGGGAATCGTACTGGTGCGACATGAGGTGCGATTGCACTTGGGACATGAAGTCCATGACAACCACAACCACGATCAGCAACGAGGTCCCACCGAGGTAGAACGGCACATTCGCTGCAACCACGAGAAACTGCGGCAACAGGCATACAGCCGTCATGTACAGGGCGCCGAACATGGTCAAGCGAGTCAGCACGCCATCGATATAACGGGCCGATTGCTCACCAGGACGAATCCCGGGAATAAACGCACCGGACTTCTTCAGATTCTCAGCAACATCCTTCGGGTTGAACATCAACGCCGTATAGAAGAAGCAGAAGAATATGATGCCAGCACTGAACAGCAGGATATTCAACGGCTGCCCTGGGGCAATCGCCTGCGAGATGTCAGCCAACCAGCCCATGCTCTCGGATTGACCGAACCACTGACCAAGCGAGGCAGGGAACAACAGGATGCTGCTAGCGAAGATGGCCGGGATAACCCCCGCCATATTCACCTTCAACGGCAAATGGCTGGTCTGCGCAGCGAAAACCTTACGACCTTGCTGCCGCTTGGCGTAGTGCACGGCGATACGACGCTGGCCACGCTCGATGAAGACCACGAAACCGATGATTGCAACAGCCAGGAGGCCAACAGCAAGCAGCGCAATGATGTTGATGTCGCCCTGACGAGCAGACTCGAAGGACTGGCCAAGCGCGCCCGGCAATCCCGCGACGATACCAGCGAAGATCAGCATCGAGATGCCGTTACCAACGCCTCGCTCGGTGATCTGCTCACCCAGCCACATCATGAACATCGCACCAGACACGAAGGTTGTGATGGCGACGAAGTAGAAGCCGAAATCGTTGCTGAACGCGACCCCCTGACCGGCCAGACCGACGGACATGCCGACGGCCTGAACGATCGCGAGCACCAGCGTGCCGTAACGGGTGTACTGGCTGATCTTGCGACGCCCGGCCTCACCTTCTTTCTTCAACTGCTCCAGCTGCGGACTGACAGCGGTCATGAGCTGCATGATGATCGAGGCCGAAATGTACGGCATGATCCCCAATGCAAATATGCTCATGCGCTCCAGCGCGCCGCCGGAAAACATGTTGAACAAGCTAAGGATGGTCCCCTCGTTCTGACGGAACAGTTCGGCCAGTCGATCGGGATTGATCCCGGGAACAGGGATGTGTGCGCCAATCCGATAGACGATGATCGCCATGAACAGAAAGCGCAGACGAGCCCATAGTTCGGACAGACCACCATTACTCAGCGCGGAGAGAGCACCTTGCTTAGCCATTTATTCCTCGAACTTGCCGCCAGCTGCTTCGATAGCCGCACGCGCACCCTTGGTGGCTGCGATACCCTTGAGCGTCACCGCACGACCAACCTCGCCGGACAGCATGATTTTCACGCGCTGTACGTTCTGGTTGATGACGTTGGCGTCTTTCAGGCTCTGCACGGTAACGACATCACCCTCGACCTTTGCCAACTCGGAAGTACGCACTTCCGCGCGGTCCATGGCCTTCAGCGAGACGAAACCGAACTTCGGCAGACGGCGGTGCAACGGCTGCTGACCACCCTCGAAACCGGGAGCAATCTTGCCACCGGAACGGGAAGTCTGACCCTTGTGACCACGGCCACCGGTCTTACCGAGACCGCTACCGATACCACGACCGGGACGCAGCTTTTCGCGACGGGCACCCGGCGCGGAACGCAGATCGTTCAATTGCATGATTAGCCCTCCACACGGAGAAGGTAATAGGCCTTGTTGATCATGCCACGGTTCTCAGGAGTATCCTGAACCTCAACGGTATGACCAATGCGACGCAGGCCCAAGCCCTTGACGCACGCCTTGTGATTGGCCAGACGGCCGTTCACGCTTTTGACCAGCGTGACTTTGACAGTAGCGTTAGCCATGGTTAGAGAATCTCCTCGACGCTCTTGCCACGCTTAGCTGCCACGGATTCGGGCGACTGCATGGCCTTCAGGCCCTTGAAGGTGGCATGCACAACGTTCACCGGATTGGTAGAGCCGTAGCACTTGGCCAGAACGTTCTGAACACCAGCAACTTCCAGCAGCGCACGCATGGCGCCACCGGCAATCACACCAGTACCTTCGGAGGCTGGCTGCATGTATACCTTGGAAGCACCATGCGCAGCCTTGGTTGGGTACTGCAGGGTAGTGCCATTCAGGTCGACCTGGATCATATTGCGGCGAGCCGCTTCCATGGCCTTCTGGATGGCAGCCGGCACTTCGCGGGACTTGCCACGGCCGAAGCCAACACGACCCTTTCCGTCTCCAACGACAGTCAGAGCGGTGAAGGTGAAGATACGGCCACCCTTTACGGTTTTTGCGACGCGGTTAACTTGAACCAGCTTCTCGATGTAGCCTTCGTCGCGCTTTTGCTCGTTATTTGCCATAACTTAGAACTCCAGCCCGCCTTCACGAGCAGCATCGGCCAGTGCCTTGACACGACCGTGGTACTTGAAGCCAGAACGGTCGAATGCAACCTGCGTTACACCAGCGGCTTTTGCACGCTCGGCAACCAGCTCACCAACTTTCTTGGCCGCGTCGACATTGCCAGTGGCGCCATCACGCAATGCTTTGTCCAAGGTAGAGGCACTGGCCAGAACCTTGCTGCCGTCGGCCGAAATGACCTGGGCGTAGATGTGCTGCGAAGAGCGATAGACGCACAGACGCACGGCTTCGAGCTCGTGCATTTTCAGGCGTGCTTTGCGAGCGCGACGCAGTCGAGTAACTTTTTTGTCGGTCATTTGCTATGCCCTACTTCTTCTTGGCTTCTTTACGACGGACAACTTCATCCGCGTAACGAACGCCCTTGCCCTTATAAGGTTCAGGGCGACGGAAATCGCGAATCTCCGCGGCGACCTGACCAACCAGTTGCTTATCGACACCCTTGATCAGGATCTCGGTCTGGTTCGGGGTTTCGGCGACCACACCTTCCGGCAACGCATAGTCGATCGGATGGGAGAAACCGAGCGCAAGGTTCAGCACCTGACCCTTGGCTTGCGCCTTGTAACCTACACCAACCAGCTGAAGCTTGCGCTCGAAGCCCTGGCTGACGCCGATCACCATGTTGTTGACCAGCGCACGAGTGGTACCAGCCATGGCGCGAGTCTGCTGATCACCGTTACGACCGGCAAAGCGCAGCTCGCCGGATTCTTGGATCACTTCCACAGACGGATGAACATTCAGTTCGAGAGCGCCTTTTGCGCCCTTCACCGAAAGCTGCTGACCGGACATCTTGATTTCGACGCCAGCAGGCAGCTTGACGGGGTTCTTAGCAACGCGAGACATGCTTATCCCCCCCTTAGAACACAGTGCAAAGCACTTCGCCGCCAACACCAGCAGCGCGAGCAGCACGATCAGTCATCACACCCTTGTTGGTGGAGACGATCGACACGCCCAGGCCACCGCGTACTTTCGGCAACTGGTCAACGGACTTGTACTGGCGCAGGCCAGGACGACTTACGCGCTTGAGTTCTTCGATGACCGGACGGCCTTCGAAGTACTTCAGCTCGATGGACAGCTGCGGCTTGGCATCACCGCTGACCTGGTATCCCGCGATATAGCCTTCACCCTGAAGAACATTGGCTACAGCCACCTTCAGCGTGGAAGACGGCATGCTTACGACGGACTTCTCGGCCATCTGGGCATTACGGATACGAGTTAGCATGTCCGCTAACGGGTCCTGCATACTCATGGGCTCTTAGCTCCTAAAACAAAAAAATAAGCCTTAACGGCTCGTGTCGCCAATGGACAAACCCGGCAAAGTGCGAGGCTCAGGCGAGCCGAACATTCTAGAGAGTCGCCATAAACGAATCAAGCCCCACAGGGGGCTTGATCGAAAAACAAACAGGACCCGAAGGTCCTGTTTGTTCTGTTACCAGCTGGCCTTGACCAGGCCCGGCACGTCACCGCGCATTGCGGCCTGACGCAGCATGTTGCGCGCGAGGCCGAACTTGCGATAGACGCCGTGCGGACGACCAGTCAGACGGCAGCGGTTGCGCAGGCGCGAAGCGCTGGCGTCACGAGGCTGCTTCTGCAGTGCGACCTGAGCTTCCCAGCGCGCTTCCGGAGAGGACTCCGGGTTTGCGATGATTGCCTTCAGTGCCGCACGCTTCTGGGCGAACTTGGCGACCGTTTGCCGACGCTTCAGCTCACGGTTCTTCATGCTTTGCTTAGCCATGTGCCTACTCCAATCAGTTACGGAACGGGAAGTTGAAGGCACGCAGCAAAGCGCGACCTTCTTCATCCGTCCGGGCAGTGGTGGTCAGAGTGATGTCCAGACCACGCAGGGCATCGATCTTGTCGTAATCGATCTCCGGGAAGATGATCTGCTCTTTCACACCCATGCTGTAGTTGCCACGTCCATCAAAGGACTTGGCGTTCAGGCCGCGGAAATCACGTACTCGCGGCAGGGAAATGGAGAGCAGGCGATCCAGGAACTCGTACATACGCTCACGACGCAGCGTCACCTTGACACCGATCGGCCAGCCTTCGCGGACCTTGAAGCCAGCGATGGACTTGCGAGCATGAGTGACCACGACCTTCTGGCCGGTAATCTTTTCCAGGTCAGCGACAGCGTTGTCGATGATCTTCTTGTCACCGATCGCCTCGCCAATACCCATGTTGAGGGTGATCTTGGTAATGCGCGGAACTTCCATCACGTTCTTAAGCTGAAGCTCTTCCTTCAGCTTGGGCGCGATTTCCTTCCGATAAACTTCTTTTAGTCGTGCCATGGTTATCTACCTAGCAGTCTCAAGCGTCAACCGGCTTCTGGGTCGACTTGAAGACACGAATTTTCTTGCCTTCTTCAACCTTGAAGCCAACACGGTCTGCCTTGTTGGTTTCGCCGTTGAAAATGGCGACGTTAGAGACGTGCAAAGGCGCCTCTTTCTCGACGATACCGCCCTGAACGCCGGACATCGGGTTCGGCCTGGTATGGCGCTTGACGAGGTTGATCCCACCGACGACCAGACGGTCGTCAGCGAGCACCTTGAGCACCTTACCGCGCTTGCCCTTGTCTTTGCCGGCGATGACGATGATCTCGTCGTTGCGACGAATCTTTTGCATGCGGCTACTCCTTACAGCACTTCAGGGGCGAGCGAGACGATCTTCATGAACTTCTCTGTACGAAGCTCACGCGTCACCGGCCCAAAGATACGGGTGCCGATAGGCTCTTGCTTGTTGTTCAACAGAACAGCAGCGTTGCCATCGAAGCGGATGATGGAACCATCGGGACGACGGACACCATGACGGGTACGAACCACAACAGCGGTCATAACCTGGCCTTTCTTGACCTTGCCACGAGGAATCGCTTCCTTGACGGTAACCTTGATAATGTCGCCGATGCCGGCGTAACGACGGTGCGAACCGCCGAGCACCTTGATACACATGACGCGACGAGCGCCACTGTTATCAGCCACATCGAGCATGGATTGAGTCTGAATCATATAATTTCTCCGACCCCTAGCCCTTAGACTTCGACGGCACGTTCAACGACGTCAACCAGCATCCAGGTCTTGGTCTTGGCCAGCGGACGAGTCTCGCGGATGGTGACCTTGTCGCCGATACGGCACTGGTTGGTTTCGTCGTGGGCGTGCAGTTTGGTCGAACGCTTCACGTATTTGCCGTAGATCGGGTGCTTCACGCGACGCTCGATCAGTACGGTGATGGTCTTGTCCATCTTGTCGCTGACGACGCGGCCGGTCAGCGTGCGGACGGTTTTCTGAGCTTCAGCCATGATCACTTACCTGCCTGCTGGTTGAGCACAGTCTTGACACGAGCGATGTCGCGCTTGACTTGCGAGAGCAGGTGAGACTGCCCCAACTGGCCAGTCGCTTTCTGCATACGCAGATTGAACTGGTCCCGCAGCAGCTCGAGCAGTTGCTCGTTCAGCTGCTCAACGGATTTTTCACGAAGTTCATTCGCTTTCATCACATCACCGTCCGCTTAACAAAGGAGGTGGCGAGCGGCAGCTTTGCAGCGGCCAGGGCGAAAGCCTCACGCGCCAGCTCTTCGGAAACACCCTCGATCTCGTAAAGCACCTTGCCCGGCTGAATCTGGGCTACCCAGTACTCGACGCTACCCTTACCTTTACCCATACGAACCTCGAGGGGCTTCTTGGTAACGGGCTTGTCGGGGAACACGCGGATCCAGATCTTACCGCCACGCTTGACGTGACGAGTCAGCGCACGACGTGCAGCCTCGATCTGACGCGCGGTCAGACGACCACGAGAAACAGACTTCAGCGCGAACTCGCCGAAGCTGACCTTACTACCGCGCTGAGCCAGACCACGGTTGTGGCCGGTCATCTGCTTGCGGAATTTTGTACGCTTGGGTTGCAACATTTGGCGTACCCCTTACTTAGCAGCTTTTTTACGAGGAGCAGGCGCTTGAGGCTTGAGCTCTTCATGGCGACCACCAATCACTTCGCCTTTGAAGATCCACACCTTGACACCAATCACACCGTAGGTGGTGTGCGCTTCGTAAGTGTTGTAATCGATATCGGCACGCAGGGTGTGCAGCGGCACACGACCTTCGCGATACCACTCGGTACGGGCGATTTCAGCCCCACCCAGACGACCACTGACCTGGATCTTGATGCCCTTGGCACCAATGCGCATGGCGTTCTGTACGGCGCGCTTCATGGCGCGACGGAACATCACGCGACGCTCCAGCTGCTGAGCTACGCTCTGTGCAACCAGCATTGCGTCGAGCTCCGGCTTGCGGATCTCTTCGATATTGATGTGCACCGGCACACCCATTTGCTTGGTCAGGTCCTGACGCAGCTTCTCAACATCTTCACCTTTCTTGCCGATCACGATGCCGGGACGAGCGGTGTGGATGGTGATGCGTGCGGTTTGAGCCGGGCGATGGATATCGATACGGCTTACGGACGCGCTTTTTAGTTTGTCTTGGAGGTACTCACGCACGTTCAGATCTGCAAGCAGATAGTCTGCATACGTGCGGCCGTCTGCGTACCAGACGGAGGTGTGCTCCTTGACGATTCCCAGGCGAATGCCAGTGGGATGTACTTTCTGACCCATCTGATCGACTCCGTTACTTGTCCGCAACCTTGACAGTGATATGGCAAGACCGCTTGACGATGCGATCAGCGCGGCCCTTGGCACGCGGCATGATGCGCTTAAGCGAACGCCCCTCGTTGACGAAGACCGTGGAGACTTTCAGATCATCCACATCGGCGCCTTCGTTGTGCTCGGCGTTGGCAACGGCCGACTCCAGCACTTTCTTCATGATCTCGGCGGCTTTCTTGCTACTGAAAGCCAGGAGGTTGAGCGCGTCGCCCACCTTCTTCCCGCGGATCTGGTCGGCGACCAGGCGGGCTTTCTGGGCGGAGATGCGAGCGCCCGACAACTTAGCGGCTACTTCCATCTTTCCTTACCCCTTAGCGCTTGCCTTTCTTGTCCGCGACGTGCCCGCGATAAGTGCGGGTAGCAGCGAACTCGCCGAGTTTGTGGCCGACCATGTCTTCGGACACCAAGACCGGGACATGTTGACGACCGTTATGTACAGCGATGGTCAGACCGACCATTTGCGGCAGGATCATCGAACGGCGCGACCAGGTCTTGACTGGCTTGCGATCGTTCTTTTCCACCGCCGCTTCGACCTTCTTCAGTAGGTGAAGATCGATAAAAGGACCTTTTTTCAGAGAACGCGGCACTGTCGTATCCCTCTAGTTACTTGCGACGACGGACGATCATGTTATCGGTGCGCTTGTTAGTGCGGGTCTTCGCGCCCTTAGTCGGGAAGCCCCATGGCGACACCGGATGACGACCACCGGAGGTACGACCTTCACCACCACCGTGCGGGTGATCGACCGGGTTCATCGCGACACCACGAACGGTCGGACGAATGCCCTTCCAGCGCTTGGCACCAGCTTTACCCAGCGAACGCAGGCTATGCTCGGAATTCGAGACCTCGCCCAGGGTCGCACGGCACTCAGCCAGCACTTTGCGCATCTCGCCGGAACGTAGACGCAGCGTCACGTAGGAACCCTCGCGAGCGACCAGCTGAGCCGAAGCACCAGCTGAACGAGCGATCTGAGCGCCCTTGCCCGGCTTGAGCTCGACACCGTGAACGGTAGAACCCAGCGGGATGTTACGCAGCGGCAGGCTGTTACCAGCCTTGATCGGAGCATTGATGCCCGAGACCAGCTGATCGCCAGCGCTCACGCCTTTCGGCGCGATGATGTAGCGACGCTCACCGTCGGCATACTTCAGCAGCGCGATGTGCGCAGTACGGTTCGGATCGTATTCGATGCGCTCGACGATGGCCGGAATGCCATCCTTGTTTCGACGAAAATCGACCAGACGATAGTGCTGCTTATGACCACCACCAATGTGGCGGGTGGTGATACGACCGTTGTTGTTACGGCCGCCAGACTTCGACTTCTTCTCGAGCAGCGGTGCGTAAGGAGCGCCTTTGTGCAGCTCCTGATTGACCACCTTGACCACAAAACGGCGGCCCGCGGAAGTCGGTTTGCATTTAACGATTGCCATGATGCACCCCTTCCTTACTCAGCACTGCCGGAGAAATCGAGATCCTGGCCTGGCTGAAGAGCGATGTACGCCTTCTTCCAGTCGTTGCGCTTGCCCAGACCGCGAGCGGTGCGCTTGGTCTTACCCTGTACATTCAGGGTGTTGACCGCGGCGACCTTCACGTCGAACAGGCTCTCAACAGCCTTCTTGATTTCCAGCTTGGTTGCGTCGGTCGCAACCTTGAAAACGAATTGCTTCTTGCTGTCAGCCAGCACGGTAGCCTTCTCAGAGACGTGCGGACCAAGCAGGACTTTGAATACGCGTTCCTGGTTCATCCCAGCAGCTCCTCGAATTTCTTCACAGCCGACACGGTGATCAACACCTTGTCATAGGCGATCAGGCTGACCGGATCGGAACCCTGAACGTCACGTACGTCGACATGCGGCAGATTGCGCGCAGCGAGGTACAGGTTCTGATCGACAGCATCGGAAACGATCAGCACGTCGCTCAGACCCATACCATTGAGCTTGCTAGCAAGCGCCTTGGTCTTCGGGGCCTCGACGGCGAAATCTTCTACGACAACCAGACGCTCGGAGCGGACAAGCTCAGCAAGGATGGAACGCAGCGCAGCGCGATACATCTTCTTGTTCAGCTTCTGCTCATGGTTCTGCGGACGAGCAGCGAAAGTCACACCACCGCCACGCCAGATCGGACCACGCGTGGTACCGGCGCGCGCGCGACCGGTGCCCTTCTGGCGCCACGGACGCTTGCCACCACCGGACACGTCGGAGCGGGTTTTCTGCTGCTTGCTACCCTGACGACCGCCAGCCATGTAGGCGACGACAGCCTGGTGCACCAGCGTCTCGTTGAACTCACCACCAAAGGTGCGATCGGAGACTTCGATGGCCTGTGCGCCATTTACATTCAATTGCATGTGAACTCCCCCTTAACCGCGAGCCTTGGCGGCCGGACGCACGAACACGTCACCACCGGTGGCGCCGGGCACTGCGCCCTTGACCAACAGCAGGTTACGCTCGGCATCGACGCGCACGATTTCCAGAGACTGCACGGTTACGCGCTCGGCGCCCATGTGCCCGGACATCTTCTTGCCCTTGAATACACGACCTGGAGTCTGGCACTGACCGATAGAGCCCGGGACGCGGTGGGATACGGAGTTACCGTGGGTATTGTCCTGACCACGGAAGTTCCAGCGCTTGATGGTACCGGCAAAGCCTTTACCCTTGGACTGACCGGTGACATCCACCAGCTGCCCTGCCTGGAAAATCTCGGCATTGATCTGATCACCAACCTGGAACTCCTCGCCATCTAGGCGGAATTCCCAGACGCCACGACCAGCAGCAACGTTCGCCTTGGCGAAGTGACCGGCCTGAGCCTTGGTGACACGGGACGCACGACGCTCGCCGACAGTGACCTGCACTGCACGATAGCCATCGCTCTCTTCATTCTTGAACTGAGTGACGCGATTCGGCTCGATCTCGATGACCGTAACCGGAATAGAGACACCATCCTCGGTGAAAACGCGGGTCATGCCGCATTTACGACCGACTACACCAATAGTCATTTTGAAACCTCTTGAGTGTACGGGGCTTTCACCCGCTATGGCCGCCCATTTCAGAGCGTTACACGACTAAAACTCTCAGGTTTTAGCCGAGGCTGATCTGCACTTCCACACCAGCCGCAAGATCGAGCTTCATCAGCGCATCGACGGTTTTGTCGGTCGGCTGAACGATGTCCAGCACACGCTTGTGGGTTCGGATTTCATACTGATCGCGCGCGTCTTTATTGACGTGCGGAGAAACCAGCACAGTGAACCGCTCTTTGCGGGTTGGCAGCGGAATCGGACCACGCACCTGAGCACCAGTACGTTTCGCGGTTTCCACGATTTCCTGGGTTGATTGATCGATCAGGCGATGGTCAAAAGCCTTCAACCGAATACGGATTTGTTGGTTTTGCATTTTGACCTCAGACTCCAAGTAGCCACCCTACCAGGCGCAATACCCCCGGTAAAAGGAGGCGCAATTGTACGGATGCGCCCATAGGGTGTCAATAAATGATCAATAATAGAAAAGGGCCCCCGAGGGGGCCCTTTTCATCATCGTCAAATATTAC